>NZ_JBSGUS010000014.1:199390-246657 GCF_053608045.1 Kribbella sp. NPDC055071 | reverse complement strand
GCCTCAAACGCGCACTCTGCCGCGAACTCCTACCCCTCATCACCCAAGCCCTCACCCCAGACTTGACACCCAACGATCTATAGGAGCATCAGGCTGCGAGAATCACTGCATGTACGAACGGCTGAGGGTGGATCGCTCGACCACGGTGGACCGCGTGGTCGACGCGCTGCGCGCCGCCCTGTTCGCCGGAGACCTCGAGCCCGGGACGCCGTTACGCGAACAACCGCTCGCGGAGGCGCTGGGCGTGGCCCGGAGCACGGTCCGGGAGGCGATGACCATGCTCGTCACCGAGGGTCTCGCCGTTCGCGAACCGAACAAGGGCGTCAGCGTCGCGATCCTGCACCCGGCCGCGGTCGCGGACATCTGCCGGGCCCGGTTCGTGCTGGAGTCGGCCGGGATCCGAGCCTGGTTCGACGCCGACGAGGCCGCGCGGGAGCGGGTCCGCGAGGCGATGCGGGTGTTCGCCGCGACGGCCAAGGACGGCGCGGACCCGGAAGCGATGACCGAGACGCACCTGGCGATCCACCGAAGCCTGGTCGCGTTGACCGGTAGCGACCGCCTGATCGCGACGGCCGACTCGATCACCGGTGAGGCGCGGCTCGCGTTGGCTCGCGTCGACGCGCTTCGCCAGGATGCCCGGCAACAGGTCGCGTCCCACCGCAAGCTGGTCCGCCTGCTCGAACGCGGCGAACTCGACGCCTGCGTTGAGGAACTCCAGGCCCACCTGGACGGCGCCCAGGAATCCCTCCTCGAGGCCATCGCTACTCCGCCGCGCTGACCTGCGCCGTACCGAGGAAATGGTCGGCGGAGCGGGGAACGGTCATGAGGGGTCGGCCCAATCGGTGTTCGGGAGGAGGGGGTACCAGTCGGGGCGGGCCGGGTCTCGGTCGTAGGGATACGGGCCGAGTTCGCGGAAGAGTTCGGCGTACTCGGCGAGCTTGTCGCGGTCCAGGTCGACACCGAGGCCCGGTGCATCCGGGACGGCGATCGCGCCGTCGACGTACGGGAGCTTGCCGCCGGCAATGATGTCGTCGCGCAGGTGGTGGTAGTGCGCATCGGCCGCGAACGACAGATTCGGTACGACGGCGCCCAGCTGCAGCATCGTGGCCAGCTGGATCCCCAGCTCGCCGGACGAGTGGACGGCGACGCCGAGCTGAAAGGTCTCGCACACGCCGGCCGCTTTGAGGCACGGTCGGATCCCGCCCCAGAACGTGGTGTCCAGGAGGATCACGTCGACGGCGGGGTCGCGGACGTTGGCGGCGAGCTGCTCGAAGTTCACGACAACGGTGTTGGTCGCGAGTGGGATCGGCGTCTTGTCTCGCACCCGGCGCATACCGTTCATGCCCCAGGTCGGGTCTTCGAGGTAGTCGTTGTCGAGGTCCTCGATACCGCGGGCGAACCGGATCGCCTCCTCGACGCTGAACGCGCCGTTCGGGTCGAAGCGGACCCGGTGCCCGGGGAACGCTTCGGCCAACGCGCGGAGGCACTCGCGTTCGTAGTCCGGTGGGAAGACGCCACCCTTCAGCTTGTGCACGCTGAATCCGTGCGCATCGACGAGGTCGCGGGCATGGTTGATGAGCTCGTCGGCGGTCCGGATCTCGCCGGTGCCGTCGTCGGCCGGGTGGCGGAAGAACAGGTAGCTCGCAAAGGGAACGCGGTCACGGACCTTGCCGCCGAGCAGCTCGTGCACCGGGACGCCGAGCTCGCGACCCTGCAGGTCGAGGCAGGCGAACTCTATTGCCGCCAGCAACTGAGTCCTGTTGTTGTAGAGGCTTGCGGTCGGGTTGGCGAGCATCCACCGGAGTGCTTCGGTGCGTGCCGGGTCGTGGCCGACGAGGTAAGGCTTGAGCCCGGTGATCGCGGCCTCGGCGCTCTGGCCGCCGCCGCCCATCTCGCCGAGCCCGATCAGCCCGTTGTCGGCCTCGACCTCGACGACGGTCCGGACGAACCGTCCCCAGTGCGCGCCGTTGCTGTGCCGCAGCGGCGCCTCGAGCGGAACGGTGACCGTGGTGGCGCGGATGTCGACGATCCTCACTTGGCGTCCTCCGGCAGTACGACGGGCAGTCCGGCCGTCAGCCCGCCGTCCACCTTCACGTTGATGACCGCGAGGACGCCGTCGAGGTGCTCGCGGGTGAGTCGCTCCGCCAGCTCGGGGTCTCCGGCCCGGACCGCCGCATAGACGGCCTGGTGCTCGTCCAGGTCGGTCTGCCGGTCGCCGTGGATGTGCAGGATCTCCAACTGCTCACGGACGTTGACGACCGTGACTGACTCGACCACCTCGGCCAGGGTCGCGTTTCCGGATGCCTGGGCGAGTGCGCGGTGGAAGTCCATGTTGATCTCGGCGAGCTGGGCATGGTCTGCCGACGCGATCAGCTCCGCCGCCGTGGCGAGGTCCCTGCTCATCTGTTCCAGTGCGTTCTCAACTCGAACCTGCGCGGCCAGTGCGGCAACCGGCGGTTCGATCAACGCGCGCGCCTGCAGCAGCTCGACCAACCGATCCGCGCTCGGTGCCAACGCCAATGGGTTGGCCAGAACCAGACGTCCGACGTTGGGCCCGACGTACACCCCAGACCCGTGCCGCAGCTCCACGGCACCAGTTGCCTCGAGTCTCCGGAGTGTCTCGCGCACAGTCGGTACGGCGACCTTGAACCGGTCCGCCAGTGATCGGACCGACTCGAACTGGTCCCCGGACGACAGCCTGCGCTCGGCGATCAGCGACAGCATCGACGCAGCCAGATCGTCCAGCAGGCTTCGTCGTACCACTCCCAGTCGCTGTGGCATGAAAATGATCAGATCACTTGGTCATTTGCGTGTCAAGACTCAGGGTCGGGTCAGGGCGCGTACCAGGAGTGATGTCACCGCCCAGGTGGGAGGATCGACGGCATGAAGAACTTGGTCATCAGGCTCCTCGTGAACGCGGTCGCGCTGGCGGTGGCGAGCTGGATCGTCGCCGGCATCACCCTGCAGGGTGCGACCACCGGCAAGCGGGTCCTGACGCTGCTCATCGTCGCGGCGATCTTCGGCATCGTGAACGCGATCGTGAAGCCCGTCGTGAAGGTGCTGTCGTTCCCGCTGCTGATCCTGACGCTCGGCCTGCTCACGTTCGTGATCAACGCCGCGATGCTCCTGCTCACGTCCTGGATCACCGGCAAGCTGGACGTCCAGTTCCACGTCGACGGCTTCTGGAACGCCCTCTTCGGCGCCCTGATCATCAGTGTCGTCGGCATGCTCCTCAACGCCGTACTCCCCGAAAAGGCCGAGGTCCACTAACAGCACAGACGCGGCAATCGGACAGCCGCCGCGAAAGCGGTGTCCGATTGCCGTGTACTACGCCTGGCCGATGTCGGCCTTGAGGGCTACGAACCAGTCGACGGTGGGGTCGAATTCCTTGCCGCCGGCGATGCGGGGGAACTCGATCGCGCGCAGCTCGTCGTTGCGTTCCTCGTCGTGGCCGACGACGCCGCTCTCGCCGCGCAGCGCGGCGTCGACCGCGTAGTCGGTGCACTCCTTGATCAGCGCGAGGTCGCGGTCGTTGGCCGCGGCCGAACGGCTGAAGTAGCCGCTCTTCTGCACCATCGTCTTCTCCGCGCCGATCCGCTCGGCGAACTGCTTGGCGAACCAGGCGCCCGGGTTGATCGTGTCCAGCTTGACGTGACCGAACGGGTCCCGGCCGACCTCCTCGCCGCGCGCCTCCAGCTCGGCCACGATCGCCGGTACGCCGGCACCCTCGGACAGGAAGATGTTCACACAGTCCTCCTCGTCCATCACCGCGCGCAGCCGCTCCGCCTCGGCATCCAGGTCGATTGTTGCCTCCGGCACGTACACCGCGTGCACGTCCCAGCCGGCCTTGTCCAGGCCGATCCCCGGGTTCCACTCCTGCGTGGCCAGCCACTCGCGGTACTCCCGAGCCGTTGCCGCGGTCAACCATCCGCAGTTGCGGCCCATCACCTCGTGGACGATCAGCATCCGGGGGTTGGAGCTGTGCTCGCCGATGATGTTGCGGGCGAACAGCGCACCCTGCTCGGCCGCGGTCCACGCACCCAGGCTCTGCCGGATCGGGATCACGTCGTTGTCGATGGTCTTCGGCAGGCCGACCACGGTCAGGTCGTAGTCGTGCTCGTGCAGGTACGCCGCGAGGTCGGCAGCGGTGGTGTTGGTGTCGTCGCCACCGATGGTGTGCAGTACGTCGACGCCGTCGGCGACCAGTCGCTCGGCGGCGACCTGGAGCGCGTTCTGGCCGTCGGCGATCAAGCCGCGCTTGACCAGGTCGGCCGTGTTGGTCAGCTTCACCCGGCTGTTCCCGATCGGGCTGCCGCCGAACTTGTGCAGCAGCGACGCCTTCGCGCGTACCTCGGGCGTCACCTCGAGGAACCGGCCGCTGAGCAGGCCGTGGTACCCGTTCAGGTAGGCGATGATCTCCACGTCGGGCGCCACCTCGGTGTAGCGCTCGATCAGCCCGCCGACGGCGGACGACAGGCAGGGCGCGAGCCCGCCGGCGGTGAGCAGGGCAACTCTGCGGACAGACTTGTCGGCAGCCATGGGTCAGGGTCCTTCCAGAGGGTCGCTGAAGTCGGCACCCAGACTAGTGACCCAGACCACCCTCCACGCTGGTCGACCCCACCACCAGCAAGGGTGGGTGTGCGTCTAGGCGCTGGTCGGGGCCACTGGGCGGGGTGGGACTGGGGTGGAGACGATGAACGAGCTGTTGGTTTGGCCGTAGGGGCCGAAGCGGTCCAGGAGGTCTTCGAGGCGGTCGATCGCGGCGACCTGGACCCGCATCAGGAAGCAGTCCTCGCCCGAGATCCGGTGGCACTCGACCACCTCCGGGGTGTTCTGAGCGAGCTCGGCGACCCGGCGGACCTGCCCGGGTCCCGGCCGCATCCGGACCCACGCGGCGACCGGGACCCCGAGCGCGGCCGGATCGATGTCGAGCCGGTAGCCCCGAATCACCCCAGCCTCCTCGAGCCGGCTGACCCGCTCACGCACGGTCGGCGTGGACACCCCCAGCCGCCTGGCCAGCTCTGTGGTCCGCAGCCGCGGATCGGCGGTCAACTCGCTCAGGATCCGAGAGTTGAGCTCATCAAGCAGTTGGCTTTTCGTTTCAGTAAGCAAGTCGGCCTCCAGACCTTCGTTCCGTCATGGTAACTCGCGCAATCACTTTCTAGTATCGATGGCATGAAACCCACCGCACTCGGCGCCGCGGGCGTCACGGTCGTCCTGTGGGCATCGGCGTTCGTGGCGATCCGCCACCTTGGTTCCGAGCTGTCAGCCGGACCACTGTCGCTCGCCCGATTGCTGATCGGCAGTGTTCTGCTCGGACTGGTCCTGCTGGTGAAGCGGGAGCCGTTCAAGCTTCCGCAGCGCCGTGACTGGCCGCTGCTCCTGGGGTGCGGCGTCCTGTGGTTCGGCGTCTACAACCTCGCCCTCAACGCGGCCGAACGGCGCTTGGACGCCGGCACCTCCGCGATGCTCGTCCACGTCGCACCACTGCTGGTCGCACTACTCGCCGGACTGACCTTGGGCGAGGGATTCCCGCGACAGCTCGTCATCGGCAGCCTGATCGCCTTCGGAGGCGTGTTGCTGATCGGCCTCTCCACCTCGACCGGCCACGCCGAGACGTGGGGCGTCGTCCTCTGCGTCACGGCCGCGGTGTCTTACGCCGTCGGGGTGGTCACCCAGAAGCCGCTTCTGAGCCGACTGCCCGCCGCACAGGTCACCTGGATGGCCTGCATGATCGGAACGGTCGTTTGTCTCCCCTACGCACCCGCACTGGTCCACGAGGTCAGTGCAGCCACGCCTTCGACGCTCTGGTGGGTGTTCTACCTCGGCGCCTTTCCCACCGCGCTTGGCTTCACCACCTGGGCCTACGCACTGTCCCGGACCACCGCGGGCCGGATGGGCGCGACGACGTACCTGGTCCCGATGGTGACCGTTCTCCTTGCCTGGGTGCTGCTCGGCGAGACCCCAGTCACTCTGGCGATCGCGGGCGGCGCGCTGTGCCTCGTGGGGGTCGCCGTCAGCAGGTCAAAGCGCAAGACCCCGCAGGTGCCGGTGGACGCCGTCGTACGCGCTGGTCGTGGGTAGTAGTCGCTTCGGGACTTTGGTGACGACGCTGTAGTTGGCGTCGACCACGTTGGCCAGCGGGACCTCGCTGACCTGGCTGAGCAGTTGGTAGGCGTCCAGCTTGTCCAGTCCGTACAACTGGCCGAGCCAGCCGACCATGTCTACCTGCCCGGCTCGCCAGGCGTCCTCGAGCGGCCGGCTCGACCCGACCACGGCCAGGTACTCGTCGTTCTCGATCCGCGGCCACACCGGTCCAGGCGTCTTCAACAGCTCGACAATCAGTACGACGTTCATCGCGCCCTCGACCGCCGTACCGCAGGACTCGCCCTCGCCTTGGCGGTAGTGGCCGTCGCCGATGGAGAACAGGGCGCCCTCGACGTTCACCCGCAGGTAGCAGGTCGCGCCGGCTCGCATCTCCGGTGTGTCCATGTTGCCGCCGAACATGTCGGGCACGAGGGACGAGCGGACCTCACCGGCCGCGGGGGCGACGCCGACCGTGCCGAGCATCGGCTCGAGCGGCAATGCGATCTCCAGGTCGCTGCCCTGCGCCTGGAAGCCGACGGTCTGGTTCGCCGTGTCGACCTCGTAGATCCAGGTCCGCTCGGGCAGCGGGTCCTGCAGAGTGGCGGTCCGATCCGTACCAGTCAGGCCGCCGAAGAACGGGATGGTCGCGGAAGCACCCCAGCCCCGCGCCGGCGTGAGCTCGACGAAGTGCAGGACCAGGGTGTCGCCCTGCTCGGCGCCCTGGACGTAGAACGGACCGGTCTGTGGGTTCACGAACGGCATGTTCAGCGAGGCGCTGGCGAGGTCCGTCGTACTGCGCAGACTCCCGACGAAGGCGTCCTCGGTCCACAACCGCAGCGCAGTCCCCGGCGCGATCCATCGTACCGGCGCGACCCCACCGAACGTCCAGGCAAGATCCTCGGGCTCGGGCGTGAATTCGAGAATGTCCACGACTCGACAACTTAAGGTGTGCAGGAGGTGTTGGATAGTCATCAGTAGGTTCTCAGGCGATTCTCAAACTGACGGCCTACTGTCAATCTGATGAGCGTTACAGCGGAGCGGGGAAGCGACATGCGGGTACTCGTGGTGGACGACGACCGGGCGGTCCGGGACTCGCTGCGCCGTTCGCTGGAGTTCAACGACTTCGAGGTGGTGACCGCGGCCGACGGGGCCGAGGCGCTCGCGGTCATCGGCAACGTCGAGCCGGACGTCGTCGTGATGGACGTGATGATGCCGCGCCTGGACGGCCTCGAGACCACCAAGGCCTTGCGGGCCGCGGGCAACAATGTGCCGATCCTGGTGCTGACGGCCCGGGACGCGGTCGCGGACCGGGTCGACGGTTTGGATGCCGGTGGCGACGACTACCTGACGAAGCCGTTCGCGCTCGAGGAGTTGCTGGCCCGGCTGCGGGCCCTGCTCCGGCGCAGTACGACGCCGGGCGAAGGCGGCCAGCGCGGCGAGGTCCTGCAGTACGGCGATCTCGTGGTCGATGTGGACGCGCACGAGGTCCACCGAGGCGAGGTGCCGATCCCGCTCACCCGGACCGAGTTCTCGTTGCTCGAGCTCCTGATCCGCAACCCACGCCGCGTGCTCGAGCGAGCGGTCATCCTGGACGCGGTCTGGGGTTACGACTTCCCGACCACGGCGAACTCGCTCGAGGTCTACATCGGCTACCTGCGCCGCAAGACCGAGGTCAACGATCTGCCCCGCCTGATCCACACCGTCCGTGGCATCGGCTACGTCCTGAGGGACACCCCACCGTGAGCGGCTCCGACTTCCCGTCGTACGCCGATCACCCGAACGAGCGCCACGGTCCTGGCAATGGGCGGGGCAGTGGTCAGGGCAGTGGTCAGGGCCAGCCGCCCGCCGGGGCACGCCCCCTGCCCACGGCCGGCCAACCTGTTGCCAACGGCAACGGCAATCGGGTCACGACGACCGCGAGCCGGACCCAGGACTGGGCGCAGCAGAAGCTGCACCAGCTGAGCCTGCATGCCCGCGTCACCCTGCTCGCCGCGATCGCGGTCGGTCTGGCCGTGTTGTTCGTCAGCGGCGCCGCCTACCTGACCGTCCGGCAGCAGATGTACCGCAACCTGGACGAAAGCCTGATCCAGCGATCGGTGTCCGCGGTCAAGGGTGGCGTCATCACCAATCCGCAGGTGATCACGCAGATCACCCCGGCGTACCTGGGCCTGACCGACATTCGGATGGGCCTGCTCTTCGACGACGGCACCACGATCACGGGTCCCAAAGCCTACGCCCCGCCGATCGGGCCGCAGGAGCTCTCTGTTGCCCAGGCCGCAGCGGGGAGCGACGCGAACATCCGGACCGACGGATCCCCCAACAACCATCACTACCGGGTGATCGCGATCCCGCTGGGTGACGACACCGCGTTCGTGGTGGCCCAGTCGCTCGATCCGATCGACCACACGCTGCACAACCTCGGCATCGTCTTGTGGGCGGTCGGTCTGCTCGGCGTGATCGGCGCGGCGCTGGTCGGCAACGCCGTCGCGGCGTCCGGGCTGAGACCGGTCTCGCGGCTGATCGGCGCGGCCGAACACGTCGCGCGGACCGAGGATCTGCAACCGATTCCGGTGACGGGATCGGACGAGATCTCGCGGTTGGCTCAATCGTTCAACGCGATGCTGGCCGCGCTGGCACGATCTCAGGATCGGCAGCGCCGGCTGGTCGGCGACGCGGGGCACGAGCTGCGTACGCCGCTCACGAGCATCCGGACCAACCTGGATCTGCTCGCCCAGGCCGACAAACGCGGCGGGCTCCGACCGGAGGATCGCCAGCAACTGCTGGACGACGTACGGGCTCAGATGGACGAGCTGACCACGCTGATCGGCGACCTGACCGAGCTGGCCCGCGACACTCCCCAGGTGCGGAACGCCGAGTTGATCGAGCTGTCCAACGTCGTCGAGGACGCGATCATCAAGGTACGGCGACGCGCGACCGGGATCGAGTGGGACATCCAGCTCACGCCGTTCCCGGTGTGGGGCGACGAGCGGCTGCTCGGCCGCGCAGTGACGAACCTGCTCGACAACGCGGCGAAGTACAGCGTGCCGGAGGGCATCACCCCGACCAGCGACGGTGAACCGGTCGGGCGGGTCACAGTGCGGCTGCTCGACGGCGTACTCACGGTGACCGACTCGGGGCCGGGAATCGCCGAGGCGGACCTGCCGCACGTGTTCGAGCGGTTCTACCGGTCCAGTGAGGCGCGCAGTCGGCCCGGTTCGGGGCTGGGGCTCGCGATTGTGAAGCATGCGGCCGAGCGGCACGGCGGGATGATCTACGCCCGGAACGCACCCGGCGCCGGCGCCCAGTTCACGCTGTGGCTCCCACACGCCGCCACCCAGACCCGCTGATCCGCCGCCCCGGAGCACGCTGTTCGCGGAGCGAAGGCTGTCTCGGAGCACGCCGTCTCGGCGAGCGTCTGAAGATCCCCTGACAGAACCTTCAGGGATTCTTCACAGAGTTCTTCGTGAGCTCCGAGCGGATCTTCAGGGCCCTCTCAGGTCCGGCCGACAAAGTACTCGGCATGACGGAGAACCAGCCGCAGCAGCCGCAGAACCAGCCCGGCCAGAACCCGCAGCAACCGCAGGGGCCGCAAGGGCCGGAGCGGACGCAGCAGTTGCCGATGGGCATGCCTTCCTACGGGCAGCATCAGCAGCAGCAGTCCGCGCCGCTCGGCGGGCAACCGCGGCCGGGTCAGCACCCCTCAGGTGGGAGCGCTTACCCGCAGTTCGGGACGCCGGGGACGCATCAGGGGACGTCTCCGGGTCCGAACTGGCCGTTCGGCCCGCAGCCGCAGACCGCGGAGGCCACGCCGCCGAAGCCGAAGCGACGCGGTCTGGCCCTCGTAGCGCTGACCGCCCTCCTGGTCGGCACTGCGGGTGGTGTCGGCGGCGCCGCCGTGTACTCGGCGACCAACGACACGACCAACGCGAACTCTCCGTCAGTGACAGCGCCGCTGAACGGTAACCAGGCGGCCCCGGCCGCCGCAGCCGACGGCTCGGTGCAGAACGCGGCCGCCAAGGTCCTGCCGAGCACCGTGAAGATCGCGGTGGCCACGTCGCAGGGCGCGGCGACCGGTTCCGGCATCGTGATCAGCAAGGACGGCCTGATCGTCACCAACAACCACGTGGTCGCCGGGGCCGGACCGGGCGCCACGATCACGGTCATGCTGAACGACGGACGCACGGTCTCCGCGACGGTCAAGGGTACCGACCCGCTGACCGACCTCGCCGTGATCAAGGCGGCCGCGAACGACCTCACCCCCGCCACCCTCGGCAGCAGCGGCAGGCTCGCGGTCGGCCAGGGCGTGGTGGCGATCGGCTCGCCGTTCGGCCTGGAGGCGACCGTGACGAGCGGCATCGTCTCGGCGCTGAACCGTCCGGTCACCTCGGGCGACGAGCAGCAGGACAGTACGACGGTTTTCCCAGCAATCCAGACCGACGCCGCCATCAACCCGGGAAACTCCGGCGGCGCTCTGATCGACCTCGCCGGCCAGGTGGTCGGAATCAACAGCGCGATCAAAACCGCCGGAGGATCGGGACAATCCGAAGGCGGCAACATCGGCCTGGGCTTCGCGATCCCGATCGACCAGGCCAAGCCGATCATCGACGAGCTGGTGGCCAAGGGCAAGGCCACGCATGCGCGGCTCGGTGTGACGGTCGGCGACGCGCAGTCAACCGACGGGCTCACGAATGGAGCACGCCTCGGCGAGGTAACGTCCGGCGGTGCGGCGGACAAGGCCGGTCTGCAGTCAGGTGATGTGGTGACTGCTGTAGACGGTAAGGCGATTGCGTCAGGGGACGCGTTGGTCGCCGCGGTCCGTTCGCACCGCCCGGGCGATCAGGTGAAGATCAACCTGACCCGCAACGGCAAGCCTCAGTCGATCACCGCCACCCTCGGATCGGACAACGGCAACCCGACCGGCTGAGCAGCAGGCACCCTCCGTCCGGGACTGCGCCGCCCACCGAGCGGCGCAGTCCCTTTGTTTTGCTGGACAATGGGTGTCATGAGTGTGGAGATCCGGCGGGCGGGCGATCGATTCGAGACGTCGTCGGCGTGGCTGGAGTCGCGGCACTCGTTCTCGTTCGGGCCGCACTACGATCCGGCGAACGTCGGGTTCGGGTTCCTGCTGGCGCACAACGACGAGACGGTTGCCCCCGGCAACGGATTCGACCCGCATCCGCATCAGGACCTGGAGATCGTCACCTGGGTACTGCGCGGAGCCCTGGTGCATCGCGATTCGCAGGGGAACTCCGGGCTCGTCCACCCCGGTCTGGCGCAGCGGATGAGCGCCGGCTCCGGCATCCGGCACACCGAGTGGAACGACGGCGGCGAGCCGGTCCACTACGTACAGATGTGGGTCCGGCCGGATCGCTTCGACCTGCCCCCTTCGTACCAGCAGGCCTACGTCGGGCTGAGCACCGGCGAGCTGGTCCCGATCGCCTCCGGGCTGCCGCACCACGCGGCGAGCACCGCTGTCCGCATCAACCAGGCCGCCGCCGGGCTCTCGATCGCCCGTCTCGCGCCCGGTGATGCGGTCGACCTGCCAACAGCGCCGTACCTGCATCTGTTCGTTGCCCTCGGCACCGCGACGCTCGAAGGTTCAGGAGCCCTCGGTACGGCGGACGCCGCCCGCCTGAACGGCTCCGACGGCGAGACGATCACGGCCGGACCGGCCGGGGCGGAGCTGCTCGTGTGGGAAATGTACTAGTCGGTTTGTTCGCTCATGGTCCAGACGTGGCGTAGGGACTGGCCCGCGACGCCTTCCGGGTTCTGGGCGAAGCCCTCGACGAACTGGCTCATGTGCTGCTGCCAGCGCTGATCGACCGGATCGTTCTTCAGCTGGGCGACCGCAGCCTCGTAGTCCTCGGAGACCACCAGGTGGAAAAGGTCGCGGCCACTGCGCCAGATGGACCAGTCGGTGATGCCGGCCGCGTGCATCACGGTGATCAGTTCCGGCCAGACACGAGCGTGCTCGATCTCGTAGGCCTCTTCGGTGCCGGGAATGAGTCGGCTGTGGAGAGCAAGGCGGGTCACAACAAGGCAGAATACGCCGGACGCTCTCTCAGTTGATGCCAACTCCAGCGGCCGGATGCGCGTCGTACTTGGGTGGATTGAGTAGTTTCGCCCTCGTGGTTGCGAAACCACACGCCGAAGACTGTCCCAGGTGTCCATCCGTCGTCGTGCGAGAGTTGGAATTGTGAAGCGAACCACTGCGATCGTCTGCTTGAGTAGTCTGCTGATCACCGCCGGTTGCTCCGACAGCAAATCCGGTGACGGCAAACCCGACCCGAACAACGAGAAGCAGGCGTCCGCGGCGGTGATCAAGCAGTTCGCCGACGCCTGGGTGAAGGCGTGGGCGCCGAACGGCAAGCCGGACGCCGCCGGTGCGCTGACCGACAACCCGACGGTGTTCGGCAAGCGGCTCGACGATGTCGACACCGCCCTGGTCGCGAGCACCGTGACGGTGGTGCCGCAGGGCGACCCGAAATGCAGCGACAACAACAACTGCACGCAGGATCTCGCCGTCGAGGCGCAACTGCGCGGCATCGGCACGATGAAGTGGACCAGTACGGCGACCGCCGTGAAGACCGGCGACGCCTGGAAGATCAAGGCCTCCGGCGACACCATCTACCCCGGTCTCGGCGACGCGAACTACCTCAAGCGGGTTCGCGCGCTCCCCAACCGCGCCTCGATCCTGGACCGCAACGGCGTCGCGCTGACCGTGAACCGCCCGGTCGTCATCGTCGGTGTGGCCTCCGGCAAGACCGCCACGGCCGCGACGTACGCCGCTTTCACGAAGAATCTCGACGTCGACGGCAAGAAGCTCGCCGCCCGCGCCCAGGCGGCGCCGGCCGGTCAGTTCGTCGAGGCGATCACCATCCGCGCCGAGCAGTGGGAGACGCTGCGACCAACGATGGGCAAGCTCCCCGGCGTGCTGACGATGGGTGGGACCCAGTCGCTGGCGCCGACCGCGACGTTCGCCCGCAACCTGCTCGGCACGATGAAGACGGCGACCGCGGACACGCTGAAGAACGCCGGACCGACCGCGTCCGCGACGGACCAGGTCGGGACGACCGGCCTGCAGTACGCATTCCAGCAGCAGCTCGCCGGGACGCCGGGCGGCACGGTCACGCTGCGCGACGGCAAGACGAAGCTGTCGATCAAGACGGTCTTCGCGCAGAAGGGGGCCGCGGGGAAGCCGGTCAAGACCACGATCGACACCAAGCTGCAGACCTCCGCCGAGGCCGCGCTGGCGGCGAGCAAGCTGCCCGCGTCGCTGGTCGCGATTCAGGCCTCGACCGGACAGATCCTGGCCGCGGCGAACGGGCCGGATCCGGCCAGCTACAACCGCGCGTTCCTCGGCCGGTACGCGCCGGGTTCGACGTTCAAGATCGTCACCTCCGCGGCGCTCCTGGGCAGCGGCCTGACCGCGAACACCCCGCTGCCGTGCACGGACACGGTCAACGTCCTCGGCAAGACGTTCAAGAACTACGACGGTCTCGCGGCGTACGGCGCGGGCACGATGCAGAAGGCGTTCAACGAGTCCTGCAACACGGCCTTCATCTCCCAGCACGGCCGGTTGCCGAGGGACGGGATGACCAAGGCCGCCGCGATGTTCGGCATCGGGCGTGACCTGAACCTGTCGGTCTCGGCGTACGGCGGTCAGGTGCCGACCCCCAAGGACGACACCGCCGAGGCCGCGTCGATGATCGGCCAGGGCACGGTCACCGCCAGCCCGCTGGCGATCGCGCTGGTCGCGGCCACGGTCGACCACGGTACGGCGATGAAACCCGTCCTGGTCCCGGAGAAGGACGCGGCCGGAGCCGCCGCCTCTCCGTTGCCTCCGGCAACCGTCGCGGCGCTGCGGACGTTCATGCGGACGACGGTCACCGGTGGTACGGCCAGGGTCCTGGCCGCGAACGGCGCCGTCGCCGCCAAGACCGGTACGGCGGAGGTCGTCCAGAACGGCAAGGTCGGGACGAACGCCTGGATGGCCGGCTACCGCGGCGACGTGGCGTTCGCGGTCATTGTCGAGGGCGGCGAGTCCGGTTCGAAGGCGGCCGGGCCGATCATCAAGAGCTTCCTGTCCAGCTTCAAATAACCGGTTGGTTGTAGCGCCCAACCAGTTGAGCGAGGGTGGCTGAGAGTTGTGCTCCGAAGATGCTGAGAGTTCGCTGAAACCGCGGTATACCGGGGATTTGGTCACTTAGGGTTGCCGAATGGAGAGCCTGACGTGTCCCAAGTGCCGCGGTGCGATGCGAACCTACGAACGCAGCGGAGTCACCGTCGACCAGTGCGCCGAGTGCCGCGGAATCTTCCTCGACCGAGGCGAACTCGAGCGCCTCGTCGACGCCGAACTCCGCTACAACACCCCGCAGCAGTCACAGCAGCAGCGCCCGGAGAAGCGCTACGACGAGAAACGGTACGAGGAGAAGCGGTACGACGACCGCCGCCGCTTCGACCACGACGACGATGATGACGACGACCGCCGCTACGGAAGCCATCCCCGCAAGAAGAAGTCCTTCCTGGAAGGGCTTTTCGACTAGCGGCGGATGACGGTGCCTTGGGCTATTGCGCAGAGGGTGGGGGTGCCGGAGGTGTCCTGGGTGGAGAGTTCGCAGGTGCAGGTGGCTTGGCGGGTGCCGGCGTACGTGACTTTTGCTTCGGCTCTGAGCAGGGTGCCTTGGGCGGGGCGGAGGTAGCTGATGGTGAAACCGCCGGTGAGGACCTCTGGGCCGAGAGTGGATCCGGCGGCGAAGGTGATCGCGTTGTCGGCGGCGTACGCGAGGACGCCGCCGTGCAGGAACCCGTTCTGCTGTTGAAGATCCGGGCGGATGTCGAGCTCGAGGGTCGCGCCGCCGGCGCCGAACGCGGTCACCCTGGCGCCGAGCAGCACGCTGAACGGCTGCGCGGCAAGGATCTTCTCGGCCAGCTCGAGAGTCAGCTCCATAGCGACAGGTTAACCAGCCGGTAGCCGGTGTCGGCACCTGCCGGGGCGCGTTATCGTCGGGCAGGTGACCACGCCTTCGGTGACGCTGCGCCCGATTTCCGAGACCGAGTTCGCCGGTTGGAGGGATCGCGCCGCCGCGTCGTTGGCCGCCGGCATCGGGCCGACCCGGGGGCTCAGTGAGGACGAGGCGTTGACGGTCGCCTACCCGGAGATCGACAAGCTGTTGCCCGAGGGCCCCGGCACCGAACAGCACCTGATCTGGATCGCCTGGGACGGCGATCAGCCGGTCGGCAGCCTGTGGATCAGCACCAAGCCGCGAGTGGCGTTGATCTTCGGGCTCGAGGTCGACGACGGCCACCGCGGCCGGGGCTACGGCCGCGCGATCATGCTCGCCGGCGAGGAGGAGTGCCGCCGCCTCGGCCACCACCAACTCGACCTCAACGTCTTCGGCAACAACACCACCGCCATCCACCTCTACGACTCTCTCGGCTACACCGTCACCTCCCAGCAGATGCGCAAGCAGCTCTGAAACCCGGTGGACAGCGCTTTCTCGGTCGGATTAGCGTGCCACCTGGCAGCCGCTCGTCGAGGCCCGGCAGCATCCGACTCTCTCTCGAAAGCGGTGCATCACCGTGGCGTACGTTCGTGACCCGTCGCCTGTCATTGCGGCCAACGATCTGACCAAGACCTACACCTTTCATCAGCAGCGCGCTGGGCTCGGTGGCGCGCTGAAGAGTCTGGTCAGGCGGAAGTACGAGACCAGGCTGGCGGTCGACCGGATCGGCTTCACGATCGATCGCGGCGAGGTCGTCGGGCTGCTCGGCCCGAACGGCGCCGGCAAGACGACCACGCTGAAGATGCTTTCCGGCCTGCTGTACACGACATCCGGTGAGCTGGAGGTCCTCGGCTTCACCCCGTCGGACCGCAAGCACGACTACCTGCGTCGGATCGCCTTGGTGATGGGTCAGAAGACCATGCTCTGGTGGGACGTTCCGGCCATGGAGAGTCTCCTGCTGCACAAGGAGATGTACGGCCTGTCCACAGCGGAGTTCGACCGCAATGTCGCCGAGCTCGCGGAGCTGCTCGAGGTCCAGGACCTGCTGAACGTCCAGGTCCGCAAGACCTCGCTCGGTGAGCGGATGAAGCTCGAGCTGATGGCGGCGCTCGTCCACGGCCCGGACATCCTCTTCCTCGACGAGCCGACGATCGGGCTCGACGTGGTCGCGAAGGCGCGCGTCCGGTCGTTCCTGGCCGAGGTGAACCGGCTCCGCGGGACCACGATCCTCATCACCAGCCACGACATGGACGACATCGAGGCGCTCTGCTCGCGGGTGATGATCATCGACCACGGCCGACTTCAGTACGACGGTGCCCTCGACGAGCTCGTGCACACGGCACGGCCGCGCAAGCTGGTGCGGGCGACGTACGCGACGGCCGTCGACGGCAGCCCACTCGCCGCACTGGATGGTGTCGCGGGGGTCTCCGCAGTGGATCACACGATCACGCTGGAGGTCGACCGGGAGCGGGCCGGCGACGTGATGGGACACCTCACCCGCCTCGGCCCACTCGTCGATCTCGATGTCGCGGACGCCGACATCGAGGAGATCATGCGCGACCTGTTCCTGCGGCGCGGGACGGTCGGGGAGGGGTCGTGAACACGCTGGTCCGCACCGCGCGGGTCCTGCGCCGGATGACCGCGGCCGACATCGCCCAGGCGTCGATCTATCGCGGCGCGTGGATCATCTTCATGGCGGCGAACATCTGCGTACCGATCATCTCGCTGCTGATCTGGCGGACGGCGATCGCGAACGGCGCCCAACTCCCGATCGACGAGCGGTACATCACGACGTACTTCGTGCTGCTCAGCTTCGTCACGATGGCGACCTCGTCCTGGATGGCGGCGTTCCTCGCTCAGGACATCCGGCTGGGGAAGTTGTCGAGCTGGATGGTCCGGCCGGCGTCGTTGCTGGTCGGCTTCGTCGCGAACAACCTGTCGGAGAAGTTCCTCAAGCTGTTCGCGTTGGTGCCGATGATCGGGATCCTCTGGTGGATCTTCCGCGACTCGATGAACATCCCCGCGGGTCCGGGCCGGTGGGCGCTGTTCGCGGTCAGCATCGTGCTCGGGGCGATCCTGGTGTTCACGATCGACATCCTGATCGCGTCACTGGCGTTCTGGATGGACGACGTGACCGCGCTGGCACAGGCTCGTCTGATCATCGCGAGTGTGCTGTCCGGTGCCGTCGTACCGCTGGCTTTGATGCCGGACTGGTCCCGTGGGTTCGTCGACTACCAGCCGTTCCGGTTCACGGTGTCGTTCCCGGTCGAGATCGTCGCGGGCAACCTCTCGGGGACGGATCTCCTGGTGGGGTTGGGGATTCAGCTCGGGTATGTGCTCGTGCTCGGGGCGCTGACCCGGTTGGTCTGGTCCGCCGGGATCCGTGCGTACTCGGCGGTGGGCGCATGAGCTCGCTCGATCATCGGGAGCCGTTGGATCGCACGTGGCTGCACAAGCAGCGGCGGCATCTCCGGTTGTGGCGGCGGTTCTTCGCGCAGGCGATTGTCCGCGAGACCCACTACCGCGCGCACTTCCTGACGACCTTGCTGGTCGGGTTGGTCCAGCTGGGGCTTGGCGTCGTACCGATCCTGTTGTTGTTCGGGTTCACCTCGGAGGTGCACGGCTGGTCGCGGGCCGAGGTCATCACGCTGGTCGGGGCGTATCAGATCACCACCGGACTGATGGCGACGTTCATCGCGCCGAATCTGAACCGGATGACGTCGTACCTCACCGAAGGCGAACTCGACGCCGTCCTGTTGCGGCCGGTATCGAGCCAGTTCTACCTGACGCTGCGCTGGATCAACGTTGCTGAGCTCAGCAGCGTCGTCAGCGGCATCGTCGTGCTGGTGATCGGGCTCGTACAGGCGGAGGTGAGCCCGAACGCCGGTCAGATCCTGCGGGCTCTGGTGCTCGCGGCCTGTGGGCTGGTGCTGTTGACGGCGGTCTGGTCGGCGATGTCGTTCCTGGCGTTCTGGCTGCAGTCCGTGAACTCGATCGGGGCGATCTACCTCAACCTGGTGGAGGCGGGCCGGTATCCGCTCGTGTTCTTCCCGGTCGCCGTGCGCATGTTCCTGATCTTCGCGTTTCCGGTGGCTTTTGCGACCACGTTCCCGGTGCAGGCGTTGTCGGGTGACATCGGCTGGGGATGGGTCGCGGGTGGGATCGGGCTGGTTGTCGTCGCGGTGACGCTGGTTCGGATGCTGTGGGGGCGCGGTCTGCGGACGTACTCGAGCGCATCCAGCTGACCTGTCGGTGGGGTGTGGTTACCTGTGGGGTATGAGCTGGTGGGTCCTGCACGTGGACATGGATCAGTTCATCGCGGCCGTCGAGATCCGGCGGCGGCCGGAGCTGCGGGGGCTCCCGGTCGTGGTCGGCGGGTCGGGCGATCCGACCCAACCACGGCAGGTCGTTGCGACTGCGTCGTACGAGGCCCGCGCCTTCGGAGTCCACTCGGGGATGCCGCTGCGGGCGGCGTACAAGAAGTGTCCGTCGGCGGTTTTCCTGCCGAGCGAACCTGCGACCTACGAGGCTGCGTCCGTCGAGGTGATGGACGCTCTTCGCGCCTTTCCGGTGGTGGTCGAGGTCTGGGGATGGGACGAGTGCTTCGTCGGTGCCGAGACCGACGACCCGGAGGGGCTGGCCGCGGCCCTGCGCGCCGCGGTTGAGGCGGAGACCTCGCTGACCTGCGCGGTCGGCATCGGTGACAACAAGACCCGAGCCAAACTGGCGACCAACTTCGCGAAGGAGTCGCGTTCCCACGCGGAGCCCTTCGCGGGCGCCGGCGACGGTTCTTCCGTCGGCATCTACCGGCTCACGGCCGCCAACTGGCGTTCGGTGATGGACCATCGCCCGATCCGCGATCTCTGGGGTATCGGCAGCCGGATGGAGAAGAACCTCAACGAACTAGGCGTGACCACCGTCGCCGACCTGGCTTCCGCCGACATCGAGGCGCTGCGCGAACGCTTCGGCCCGAACATGGGCTCCTGGTACGCCGCCCTGGGCCGAGGCCTGGGCGACACCCAGGTCACCGACGTCCCGCGCGAGCCCGTCTCCCGAAGCCACGAAGAAACCTTCCCCACCGACCTGGTCGAACTCCCCGACATCGAACGCGAACTCCGCCGCATCGCCGAAGAAGTCACCCGCGAAGTAGTAGCCGACGGCCGCACCATCCAACGCATCTGGGTAAAACTCCGCTTCACCACCTTCTACACCCCCATCAAAAGCCGCAAACTCAAAACCCCAACCCAAGACCCCGACCTAGTAGCCGAAACAGCCCTGTCCCTCCTCGAAAAATTCGACCTCCGCCGCCCCATCAGACTCCTAGGCGTCCGCGTCGAGTTCGTGCCCCCCAACTCCGAACCCACACCGTGACCTCAGCAAACGCCCCGAATCAACGCTTATCGCGTCGCTATATATAACTTTCTTCTGAGAAGGTTATAGCGAGCGACGTGAACCAACCCGCAGTCGCCACAGGGCGGCGGGTGAGCGAGGCAGGTCGCCGTACGTCTCCCAGAAGCCCCATGGCATAGGGCTCACCGCCTCGGCCTGTGGCGGTCGGCTGACCGGAGAGCAGCCACGTACTGCGCGTGAACCTCTGCGGAGATCATGCCTACGCGTTCGGCGAGGAGCAGCAAATCCCAGGTGTCGGCGATCTTGATCCCGTGCGCCTCGGCGTGGATGAGCGCACCGGTGTCGTCGCTGACGAAGACCGCCGTGGACCGGAGCTCGCGGCTCGTGAGGATGGCGATCGTCTCGGCCTCACCCAGGTGTTTGGTCGGCCGGTCGCCGGGCGCGGCCATCGCCTCGCGCAGCATCCTGGTCGTCAACAACTCGGCAGGCGTCGGCTCGAGCGGCCGGCCGAGGAAATCGCGTACGCCGTTGAGCGCGCTCAACCCATCGATGCGAGCCGACCTCGCGCACTCCTGAGAAACCGAGAGGCACCACCGGCCGTTGCCGTTAGCAAGCTTCTCCAGGAGATCGACGCGACCGATGACGGCGAAGTTGATCAGGACGGTATTGTCCGGGAAGAACAGGCTCACGTCTCAACGCTCAGAGGCCGAGGGCTGATGCGAGAGAGTCGACGGACTCGTGCACAGGGGCGGGTCGTTCAACCACCAGGTCATCCTCGGCGGTGTCCAACATCCAGGCCAAGGTGCCCGGTGAAATCTCGCCGAGTGCGATCCGCTGGACATGCGCGGCCTGCAACGACAGGGGAAATCGTCGCACTGCGGACGCGTTCATCCGCTCCGCGATGAGATCGATCGGCAGAGCGAACTGTCCCCCGGTCGCGGCCTGGCCGGCGACGCCGGCCAGGTGATCCCGCAAAAGTCGCTGCGTCGAGCAGTCCAGAAGCTTCCGGACCCGGCCCGATACCGGGAGTTGCAGGCTGTTCAGCCGCGTTACGAGCGCCTCGCAGGAAACGCCTGCGTCCCAGACGAACTCCGCCAAATCGGACGCCCCGATGGCCTGCCAGTCGACCGCACTCAGGACCGCCCGCGGCAGCAGCAACTCGGCGGCGAACGCATTGGCAGCTGCCTCCTGGCCGCCCTTTGCGTCCTCGATGTCATGGTGGCGCAGAGCGAGATGCGCCAACTCGTGCGCCACAGACCAGTTGCTGCGGAACCAGTTCGCCCGAGCAGCCAGCAGGATCACATGCCGACCACCGATGGTGAAGGAGTAGTCAGTCGTCAGACCCGCTATCCGTACGACGTCTACATCCAGCCGATCCTCGACGCGGTCGGCGAACCCGCGCACGTAGCCGTCGCCCAGGGCTGCGCGGAGCGCAGCCGCTGACGTCGGAAGGCTCGCAGACGGGCGCCCTGCGTCCGGATATGCCTGTCGATAGGCCAGCGCGACGTTCGCAAGCTCCTCATCGTCCTGCTCACGACCAGGGACGCTGTGCTCGCCGGTGAGGTGATCGAACTCGTGCCGGGCCGCAATCCGCACGCCGTGAGGATCGGCGTTGCCAGTGATCAGCCAGTGGAGATCCGCGCCGAGGAGGTCGGCCAGCAGTGCCAGCTCGATCGACGAGAACGACCGCTTGTCGTTGAGCGCCCGCGAGAAGGCATCCGGCGTCATCCCGATCTGCTCGGCGACATCTCGCTGCCGAGCCGCCGGGAGAACCGATGCGATGCGCTCCTGCACACGTCCCCCGATGCTGCTCATGCAACGACCTTAGCCCTGAATTGGGAAAATCCCAACTAGCGCTCGCGGCCGGACACTTACAGGTTGTAGGTGGTGGTGGCGGTGGTGGTGAAGATTTGGGTTTGTTCTGTGGGGGTTAGGTGGGTGGTGAGGGTTTCGGTGAGTTCGTGGACTTGGGGGTAGGTGGCGGCTAGGAGGCAGACGGGCCAGTCGGAGCCGAACATGACTCGGGGTGGGCCGAAGGTTTCTAGGACTGTGTCGGCGTAGGGCTGGAGGTCTGCGGGTTTCCAGGTGGACCAGGGGGCTTCGGTGACCATGCCGGAGAGTTTGCAGGTGACGTTGGGGAGGGCGGCCAGCTCGCGGAGTTGGGTGGCCCAGGGGTCCAGGGGGTCGCCGATGACGGGCTTGGAGATGTGGTCGACGACGAAGGTCAGCTGCGGGAAGGCCCGCACGGTTTGGATTGCGGCGGGGAGGTGAGGGGTCTTGGTCAGGAGGTCGTACACCAGGCCGGCTTCGGCGACGGCGGCCAGACCGCGCTGGACGTCGTCGCGCAGGAGCCAATCGACGTCGGGCTCGTCGTGGACCTGGTGGCGGATCCCCTTCAGGTAGGCGCCGTCGGGGCGTTCGCGTAGGGCTCCCAGGGTGTCTGCGATGTCGGGGGCGGTCAGGTCGACCCAGCCGACCACACCGGCGACCAGGTCGTTGCCGGCCGCAACCTCCAGGAGCTCGACGGTTTCGTCGAGCTGACTGACGGTCTGGACGACGACGGTGGACGTGACGTCGGCTGCTGCCGCCGAGGGGGCCAGGTCTTCGATGGAGTAGTTCCGCCGGATCGGGTCCAGCTCGGGACCGACCATCCAGGTCTGCTCGCGGACGGTCAGGTCCCAGACGTGATGATGAGCGTCGACCTTGCTCATGCGGCTGTTGTCCCTTCGGCGTGGATCAGGCGGATGACCTGCTGGCTCATCCGGTCGTAGTCGTGGTCGTTCGGGAGCTCGCCCTGGACGCGGTGATCGCGCATCACGACGACTCGATCGGCCAGGGTGATCATCTCGGGGAGGTCCGAGGTGATCAAGAGGATCGCGAGTCCGTTCGCCGCGAGGTCCCAGATCAGGGTGTGGAAGGCGTCCTTGGTGCGAACGTCGATGCCGACGGTCGGTTCGTCGATGATCAGGATCTCGGTCTGCGCGGCCAGCCACTTCGCCAGCGAGACCTTCTGCTGGTTGCCGCCCGACAAGGTGCCGGCGTGCTGCTCGGGTGACGCGATCCGGATGCCGAGCTTGTCGACGTACGTCGCAACCGTCGCGGTCTCCGCCTTCGCCGGGACATAGCCGAGTGCCTTGCGCAGGCGGTCCCAGATCGTGACGGCGATGTTCCGGCTGACCGACTGCTCGAGGAAGACGCCCTCCTCCTTGCGATTCTCGGTGACGTACCCGATCTTGTAGTTCCGCAGGGCATCCCGGACATTGCGGATCCGCACGACCGATCCACGCACCCGCACCTCGCCGGCGGTGATCCGGTCCAGCCCGAGCAACGCCTTGGCCAGCTCGCTGCGACCGGCACCCACCAACCCGTACAGCCCGACGATCTCGCCCGGCCGGACGGCGAGATCCACGTCCGCGTGGCCGGTCGCCGTACTGACACCGGAGAGCTCGAGCAATGGAGCGGCCGACGCGTCGACGGATCGATCCGGCAGCTTGAGCGCCTCGTGCACGCGGCCGACCATCAGGTCGACAACCTGGTCGCGAGTGAGATCCGAAAGCGCACCGCCGCTGAGCACCGAGGCGCCGTCGCGGAGCACTGTCACCGTGTCGCAGATCTGGAAGACCTCCTCCAGCTTGTGACTCACGAACAGGATCGCGCGACCGTCGTTCTTGAGCTTGTCGACAACGCGGAACAGCAAGGCCGACTCGTTCGGCGTGATCGAGGCGGTTGGCTCGTCGAGCAGCAGGACCCGGCTCTCGATCGACAACGCCTTGGCGATCTCCACCAGCTGCGCCTGCGCCACCGACAGCTCGGTGACGGGCTGGTCCGGATCGATGTCCAGCTCCAACTCGGCCAGCCACCGCGCCGCCTCCGACCGGATCGCGGCGCGGTCGACGAGTCCGCGGGAGGTCGGCAACTTCTGGAGCAGGATGTTCTCCCCGACGGTGAAGCCGGGGATCAGGTTGCGTTCCTGGTGGACGACGCCGATCCCGGCCGACGCCGATTCGTGCGGCGAACCGAACGACACCTCGCGACCGTCCAGCAGCAACCGGCCACCGTCCGGGCGATAGAGCCCGGTGATCACCTTGATCAGTGTCGACTTGCCGGCGCCGTTCTCCCCGAGCAGCGCGTGCACAGACCCGGCCTCGAGGGCGAGCGTCACGCCGTCGAGCGCCCGTACGCCGGGGAAGACCTTGTCGACTCGCTCGGCCTGGAACAGCGTCATGAGACACCTCCTGCCACGGTCGCATCCGGTGCTTTCACGACGGAACGGCGGTCCTGGCGTTTGGTCCGGACTTGGCCCAGGACGACCGATCCGAGCACCACGGCACCGACGACGAAGTTCACCCAGGAGGGCTCGAGGGAGAACTCGGCTCGTGCGGTGTCCACGAAGCGCACGATGAACGCGGCCAGGACTGTCCCGAGCACGACCGCCGAACCGCCGGTGAGGAGCGCGCCACCGATGATCGGTGCCGCGAACGACGGCAGTAGCCAGTCGCCGCCGATGCTCTTGTTCACCCCTGGTGACGATGCGACCGTGAGGATCGCGGCGATCCCGAGGATGGCTCCGGACAGGGTGTGGGCGACGATGACGGATCGGTCGTTGGAGATGCCGGAAAGGCGGGCTGCGATCGGATTCCCGCCGGAGGCGAGGAGTTGCCGGCCAGGGACCGTACGACGAAGCAGCACGGACAGCGCGCCCGCGACGACCAGCGCGACCAGGAAGATCGAGGGCAGTACGCCGAAGAGTGCGGACGAGCCGAAGTCCTTCAATCCTTGGGGATACGCGTCGACCGTGCGGGTGCCGACGATGCGGTACTGCACGCCGAGCAGGACGGTCATCGTGGCGAGCGTGACGATGAAGCCGTTGATGCGGGTCAGGACGACGAGTACGCCGTTCAGCAGGCCGGCGATGGATGCGAGCAGGAAGCCGATCAGGAGCGCGAGGGGGACGGGCACGCCGTGATCGGCCATGAGCACAGCCATGGCCGCCGCAGCGAATCCACCGATCGCGCCAACAGCCAGGTTGAGTTGACCCACTGCGAGAACCACCATCTGAGCCAATCCGATCAGGACCGGCACGGCAAGGAACTGAAGGAGCACTCGTAAGGAATTCGCCGAGAGCAGGTCACCCTTCGAGGCGATCGCCAGAAACACGAAGAACACGACGCAGATGACCAGCAACGTCATCTCGGTAGAGCGCACAAACCGCCTCATCCCTTCCTCCCAGAGTCCGCCGGTGGCCGTGAGCGGGGTTGGCGTTCGGAGAGGAGGGTTCGGATGCGGTCGGTGGAGAGGGCCAGGAGGAGGATGAGGCCCAGGTAGATGTTGAGGCTTTCCAGGCCTACGCCTAGGAGGTCCAGGCCTTTGCGGATAACTGACGTCAGGGCTGTGCCTAGGAGGGTGCCCCAGATGGAGACGAAGCCGCCGGCCAGCAGGGTGCCGCCGAGGATGGGGCCCAGGAACGACGGGAGCATGAACTCCTCGCCGATTGTGGCCTTGATGGAGCCCGTGGAGACGGCGAGCATGAAGCCGGCCAGCGCGGCCAGGCACCCGGACATCGCGTGCGCCACGATCACCCGGCGTGCAGTCGGGATCCCGGACAGCTCAGCCGCCCGCACCGACGAGCCGGTCATCAGCAGCTCACGCCCGAGCCGCGTCCGCGAGTAGATCCACCCCACGACGACCATCGCGACCACCGCGAAGATCGCCAGTTGCGGTACGGCGGGAGACCCACACACGTTGCCGATACACACATCGGCCAGCGAGTAGTTCCGCAACTCACGCATCCCGGCCGGCTTCGTCACGAACGCCGCGTTGTCCGTCAACGCCGTGTACACCAGCGGAATCAGCCCCAGCAGCAGGAAGTCCAGCGCCAGCGTGACCACGAACGAGTTCACCCCGGTCCGCGCGATCACCCAGCCCGCCAACGCCCCGATCGCCGCACCCGCGACGAGTCCGACCAGGAGACCGGCGTACAGGCCGAAGTGCCAGAGGTCGTACGAGATCCCGGTGATCATCATCGAGAACGCCGCCATCCGCCCGACCGCGAGGTTCATGTGGCCGATCGACAGCACGCATAGCTGCGCCAGCCCGACCACGGTGAACATCGCGATATCCCGCAGCAACGGAAACACGACCAACTGCTGGTTGAAGAACGCAGGCCGCAGTACGCCGAACAACGCAGACAACACCACAACCAGCAACAACAACCCGATCCGCTGGTTCGCCCACCACGGCGCACCCCGCGGCGGCTTCTCTACCGGAGCGTCGTCCTGCAGCGCCTGCGTCGCCGTATCGGAGACGCTCATCCAACCCGCCGATCGTCGATCGCGTCGACATCCCAATCGATGCCGAGCCCCGGCGTGTCCGGAGCCACCGCATGCCCGTCCGCGACGGTCATCTCGGCCAGCGTGATCGCCCGCAACTGCGGAATGTGCTCGACATAACGACCATTGGGTACGGCGGCTGTGAGGCTGACATGCAGTTCCATCAGGAAGTGCGGACACACCTCGAGGTTGAACGTCTCGGCCAGATGCGCGACCTTCAACCACGGCGTGATCCCGCCGATCCGGGCAACGTCGACCTGGACGATCCCGGCCCCACCGGAGGCGACGTACTCCCGGAACTGCGACACCGAGTACAGCGATTCCCCGACCGCGATCGGGATCGACGTCGTCGACGCCAGCCGCACATGCCCGGTCACGTCGTCGGCCGGCAACGGCTCCTCGAACCACGACAGGTCGACCGCTTCGAACGCCGCCGCCCGTCGCCGCGCCTCCGGGTACGTCATCGACTGGTTGGCGTCGACCATGATGTCCAGCGAAGGACCGACCGCGTCCCGCACCGCCTGCAGCCGATCGAGATCCTCGTGCACCCGAGGCTTCCCGACCTTGAGCTTGACGCCCGGCCAGCCCGCCTTCTGCGAGGCCAACGCGCCGGCGACGAGCTCATCCGTTGTCAGATGCAACCATCCGCCCTCGGTGTCGTACAGCGGAACCTGCTGGCGATACCCGCCCGCGAGCCGCCACAACGGCTCACCGGCCCGTAGGCAGCGCAGATCCCACAACGCCGTATCGACGGCCGCCAAGGCCAGCGAGGTGATCGCGCCGACGGTCGTCGCGTGCGTCGACCAGAACAATTCCGACCACAGCGCCTCGACGTTCCGAGCGTCCTGACCCACCAACCGTGGCAGCAGATGATCGCGCAGTAACGCCAGTACGGCGGTCCCGCCCGTACCGATCGTGTACGCGTACCCGAGCCCGGTCAGCCCGTCCGATGTCGACAAAGAGACGAAGATCGTTTCCTGCTTGATGAACGACTGCACCGCATCGGTACGGACCGTCTCGACCTCGAGATCGACCAGGAACGCTTCAGCACGGCTGATGACGGTGTTCACTGGCAGCTCAGCTGCGATGCGAACTCCGTCTGCAGCTCCTTGGTCTTCGCCTTGCGCTCGTCGTCGTACGTCGCGACGTTGGCCTTGGTCACGATGAACGACCCGGAGTCGACGATCACGCCGGGCTTCTTCATCGTGCACTGCTTGGACTGCAGCAGGGCGAGCAACCAGCCACCGACGTACGCCTGGCCGACCGGGTTCTGCGTGACCGTCGCGGCGACGCCGCCGGACTTGATGCCGGCCAGGATCTTCGCGTCGTCGTCGATGGCAACGACCTTGATCGGGAGCTTGCTGCTGGCAACACCGTCGGCCGCGGCGACCGCCGGGTTGTAGGCGGTAGTGACGATGCCATTGATCTTTGCGCCCTGTGCGGCCAGCAGGTCGGCGACGGCCTTCTGCGCGGTGGAGAGGTCCTTGTCGATGTCGGTGATCACCGGCAGCTCGGTGACCTTGCCGTTCGTCTCGGCGACGGCCTTCTTCACCCCGGCGATCCGGCGCTGGGTGTTCGAGTCGACGTTGTTGCCGGTCAGATGGACGATCGTGCCCTGGCCGCCGATCGCGTCGATCGTTGCCTTCGCCGCCTTGTACGCCGCCGCCTCGACATCGGTGGACAGGCAGAAGTCGGCCGAGTTGGTGTCACCGGCCGGGCAGGAGGCCAGCGAACCGACCGCGAACCCCTTGGCCTTCAGGTCCTCGAACGTCGAGTTGATGTCCGTCGGCGACACGCCGAAGATGCCGAACGCGTTGTAGCCCTGGGCGGCGAGCGAGCTGACCACGTTGTTCTGCTTGCCCTGGTCCCATTCGCCGGTTTCGTTGAACGTCACGCCACCGAGCTTGAAGTCGGTCTTGTCCTGCTCCGCGGTGGTCTTCCACGGCTGGAAATACGGGTGCGCCCCGCCGGGGATGAGCGCTAGCTTGACCTTCGAGCCGTCCTTGAGCGTGACCGGACCGGATGACGTCGAGGTGGACGCGTCATCCCCGGTACTGGTACCGCTCGAGTCGCTGGAGTTCTTCGTGGTGCATCCGGCGACGAGGGCGAGAGCGGCGAGACAGACCGCTGTCCTACGCACTGTGACTCGCAAAGACGCTGTAACAATCCTGGGGACGATCATGGGGCGGCTCCAGATCCTATAGGATATTGCGTACCCGATGCTGCCGCCTCACACTGGACGCGTCAAGACTCGCCCAGGTAACGATGCGGGTCGGGCAGAATAGCTTCCCGGGAGGAGCGACAGTGACGGATGCGCATGTGGGTCTGGCGGGGCAGCTCACGCGCCTGCCCCAGCGACAGGTACTGAGTGACGACGTCTATGAAACGGTCAAGGGCCTGATCATGGACAGTGTGGTCGAGCCGGGCACCCGGCTGAACATCGACGCGTTGACCCGCGAGCTGGGCATCTCCCAGACGCCGATCCGCGAGTCGCTGGCCCGGCTGGAGTCGGACGGGCTGGTGATCAAGGAGCCGCTGCGCGGGTACCGGGTCTCGTCCCGGCTGTCGCGGGCCGAGTTCGAGGACCTGTTCGAATATCGGCTGCACATCGAGCCATGGGCGGCCGGACGTGCCGCCGAGCGGGCCGGCGCCGACGACCTGGCCCGGCTCAAGGCCGAGATGCTGAGCTACACCGACGTACCGGATCGACCGGCGTACGAGAGCTACCGCGCCATGGCCGCGCACGACCAGCGCTTCCATGACCTGGTGCTGGAGCTGTCCGGTAACGAGACCGCCCGGCTGTCCTTCGCGCGGACGCACTGCCACCTGCACCTGTTCCGGCTGTACTACGGTGGCGGCATCGCGACGAAGGCGTTGCGCGAACACAAGACGGTCGTGGCCGCGGTCCGCAAGGGCGATCCCCAGGACGCGGCCGCGGCGATGCGGGCGCATATCGAGGCCTCCCGGGCCCGGCTGCGACCCATCTTCGACCAGGATCCTGCCACCAAGAGCTGACCCCAACCGCCACCCAGGGAGACATCTGTGGAACTGCTGCGCCTCGGCGCGGTCGGCGAGGAGCGCCCGTACGTGCGCGCCGCCGACGGCACCGTCCATGACCTGAGCCCGATCACCCGTGACATCGACGGCGCGTTCCTGGCCGCCGACGGCATCGCCCGTACGCGCGCCGCCCTGGAGGCCGGCGAACTACCCGTCGCCGACACCGACGGCCTGCGGATCGGCGCCCCGATCGCCCGACCGGGCGCGGTCGTCTGCATCGGCATGAACTATGCGGCCCACGCGGCCGAGTCCGGCGCCGAGCCGCCGAAACAGCCGATCGTCTTCTTCAAGCACCCGAACACGGTCGTCGGCCCGAACGACGACGTACTGGTCCCCCGCGGCTCGGTCAAGACCGACTGGGAGGTCGAGCTCGCCGTTGTCATCGGCAAGCCGGCCCGGTATCTCGAGACCGACGAGGAGGCGCTCGCCTGCGTCGCCGGATACACCGTCTCGAACGACGTCTCCGAGCGGGCGTTCCAGATCGAGGTGTCCGGCGGGCAGTGGTCCAAAGGCAAGTGCTGCGAGACGTTCAACCCGCTCGGCCCGGCGCTGGTCCCGGCCGACGAGGTGGACCCGACCAACCTCGACCTGAAGTCCTGGGTGAACGGCGAGCCGCGACAGGACTCGAACACCCGGGACATGGTCTTCTCGGTGGCGGCGCTGATCCGCGACCTCTCGCAGTACATGGTGCTGAGCCCGGGCGACATCCTCAACACCGGCACTCCGGAGGGCGTCGCGCTGTCCGGCCGGTTCCCGTTCCTGGTGCCCGGCGACACGATGGAGATGGAGATCCAGAGGCTCGGCAAGCAGAAGCAGGCCCTGGGTAAGGCTTGATCAAAACTGTCCCCGGTCGGCTCTAGGGTCGGCCGGGTGACAGACTTTCTCGCCGACATCCGTACGTCCTACGACACCGTCGCCTCGTCCTACGCCGAGCTTGTGGTCGACGGCGCCGACTGGGAGGACGAGGCCTTCGACCTGCTCGTCAAGCTCGTCGCGGGCAGCGGACGCAGGGTGCTCGACGTCGGCTGCGGGCCGGGTCGGACCACCGGCATGCTGGCCGAGCGCGGCCTGCGGGTGACCGGCATCGACCTGTCACCCGGGATGATCGAGGTCGCCCGCCGCGACCGTCCTGAGCTCGACTTCCGCGTCGGCTCGATGACCGCACTGGACCTCGCCGACGGCTCGGCCTCGGGTGTCGTGTCCTGGTGGTCGATCATCCACCTCCCCCGCGACGTCGTACCGCAGGCCTTCGCCGAGTTCTATCGCGTCCTCGCGCCCGGCGGTGTCCTGCTGATGGGATTTCACGTCGGCGAGGAGAGCACCCACAAGACCTCCGGGTACGGCGGCCGCCCGATGAACGTCCACGTCCACCGCTGGACCGCGCCCGCCCTCACGGCACTCGCGGTCGCGGCCGGCTTCGCGCCGTACCTGGCGACCGAAATTCCCGACGACCGACTGCTCTTCCAGAAGTAGGGTCTGCCCATGACTTCCCGCGTGCGCACGGTCACCTTCGACACCCGCGATCCGTACGAGCTGGCCGGCTTCTGGCTGCAGGTGCTCGACGTGCCCCGCCCCGACGACGACCACCCCGGTGATCCCGCGGCGCTGGTCGTCACCGACGCCATGACCCTGCTGTTCGAGCAGAACGACGACGTGAAGGCCGTCAAGAATCGCGTCCACCTCGACCTCGAGCCCGATATCCCCCGCGACGAGGAGGTCGAGCGCATCCTCGCCCTCGGCGCCACCATCGCCAACGACCTCCGCAACCCTGACGGCACGGGCTGGGTCGTCATGCACGACCCCGAAGGCAACGAGTTCTGCGTCCTGCGAAGCCAAGCGGAGCGAGACGCAACCAGCTAGCTCCCCCGATGGCCAGAGACCAGGACGCAGCTAACCCCCGAGGGTCAGGGACCAGGAGCCGGCGAGTGCAGCGAGGCTGACCGTGGCCAGTGGCCGGATGTCCACGTGGCGCAGTGACTCCGCGGGGGCGTCGAGGACGTAGAGCACGATCGCCCGGACCACTGCGGGATGCACGACGGCGACGATCGTACGGCGTTCCTCGCCGAGCTGACCCAGGTCACCGAGCCAGTCCGCGACCCGCGCGAGGACATCGTTCTCGCTCTCGCCACCCGGGGTCGCGGTGTGCGGACGCTCGAGCCACACCGACACCCGGGCCGGGTCCTCGGCGAGCAGCTCCTCGAGCCCGCGACCGGTCCAGTCGCCGTACTCGCGGTCTCGCAGGGCGGGCTCAAGCGCCGGGACCAGGCCCAGTGCCTCCGCAGTACGTACGGCGGCCTGCTCGGGACCGGCGTACACCACGTCAGCCTCGAGCTTCAGCTCGCCCGCAGCCTCGACACTCGCCGGATCCGGCTCGCCGTCGCCACCGAGGACGAGCCCCCGCAGCGAGGGTGTGAGCGCGTGGGCGACCAGTGTGAGTGATCGAGGTGGTGGGGTCGGGAGGGAATCCTGCGCCGTCAAGCCGCAACCACCTTCTGTCGAGTCATCCGGGCGGTTCACAGCGTAGCGGGCAACGATCAGAGGATCGCCGCGAGGACCAGGGCGATGATCGGCGGGACGGCCTGGGTCGCGGCGGCGCGGGCCATCCGGCGGTCCGAGGCGATCAGCACGATGCCGGCGCCGGCCATGCACGCACAGGCGAACAGCGCGATCGCGTGTCCCTTGTCGCCGCTCCAGATCAGCCCGCCGAGCGCGCCGATGGCGAGGAACAGGTTGTAGAAGCCCTGGTTGAACGCCCACGGCCGCGCGACCGCCGCCTCGGTGTCGTCCTTGACCAGGAACCGCTTGTACGTGCTCGGCTTGGAGAACAACAGGCTCTCCATCGCAAACACCGCGAGGTGGAACACCCCGGCGATCCCCACGAACACCTGCGCTACAAAACTCATCCACGTCCTCGCTTCGCTCCCGGCGCGGATGAGGCACGAGACCCACTGTGTTTGATGATGAACTCGCTTCGCTCCTTCATGCCGGGAAACGTACCGTCAGGCGCGCCAGTCCGTGGCGAAGGCGCGCGCGGGGTTCGTCTTGAAGACCGCGTCCGCGACATCTCCACCCAGGTGACGGGCGATCTTCGGCCGCAGATGCGTGAGCAGGTACGGCATGCCCGGACCTTCGGAGGTGGAGCGCGCCCGGGCCGAGGTGGTATCGCCGCCGAGCAGCAGCCGATCGGCATACCCCGCATCGACGAGCGCGGCCAAGCAGTCCATCAGCTGCGGATCGGTCGCGCTGTTGGCCCGCGACGGTCCGTCGAACTCCAGCCAAGCACCCCGCTTCGCCAACTCCAGCTGCGCACGGTGATCCGGGAAGCGGTTCAAATGCCCGAGGATCACCGCCAACGGATGAACATCGAGCTCGTCGACGAGCAGGTCCAGTACGGCGTCCGCCGCCGAGCCGAGCTCATGATGTACGGCGATGGCCGCACCGGTCGCGTGGTGAGCCTCGGCCGCGGCCCGCATCACCAGCTTCGCGTGCTCGTCCAGTACGTGGAACCCACCGGCCACCTTGATCAGCCCGGCACGCACCGAACTGTTGCCGATGCCAACGGTCAGCTCGCGGACGAAGATCTCCGCGAGCTGATCCCGCACCTCGTCGACGAACCCGTCAGGATAGTGCTCCCGACGGTGCAAACCGGTGGCGGCGACGAGCGAAATCCCTGTCCTGGTGGAGATCCCGGGCAACAGCTCGGCCCGGCGGCCCAACCCGTACGGCGTCCACTGCACGATCGCCTGACCACCGGCGTCCGCGAACGCGCGAACTTCGGCCAGCGCGGCGGCCTCGTCGTCCAGCTCCTGTCCGGCCAGGAGCGCCGACCGGAAGAACAGGTGATCGTGTGAGTCGCAGACACCGAGCGCCTCGGGGAGGAGGTCGTTGAGGACCGTTCGAATCCGCATGAGTACCTCGCTGTCAGGAGTCGTCAGAAGAGATCGTGACAGGACCAGGTGTCACGATCTCTTCCGGGTAGCGCGGTTCCTGCTCAGCGGCCTCGGCGCGACGAGCGGGTGCCGGCCGAGAAGGCCGCGGCCCCCGCAGTACGGCTGCCGGATCCCGGCGTACTCGTGCTGTAGGTCTTCGGCGCGCTGCTGCGCTTCGACCCGCCGGCCTTCGAGCCACCGGCGCTCGACGCACCGGCCTTCGACGTACTGGCCTTCGAGGTGTTGGGCGACTTCGAACGACCCCTGCCGCGGGCCGGCCGCCCGGTCCCGCGACCCGATCCGGCCTTGCGGGTCGACGGGGCGGTGCCTTCCGGTTGCGGCGCCTTCAGCACGGGTGTGACATAGCTGCGCTCGCCGGGCGCCAGCTCGGACAGCAGCGGGTCGCCGGTGGTGAGCTTGGTGATCGTCGGCGCGATGCCGGCCTTGCGGGTCAGATCGCGAACGTCGCGGACCTGCTCGTCGGTCATCAGCGTGATGACCGTGCCCTCGGCGCCCGCGCGGGCCGTGCGGCCGGAGCGGTGCAGGTAGGCCTTGTGCTCGATCGGTGGGTCGGCGTGGATCACCAGCGCGATGTCGTCGACGTGGATCCCGCGGGCCGCGATGTCGGTGGCGACGAGGGTCTTCGCCGTGCCGTCGGAGAAGGCTTCGAGGTTCCGCGTGCGGGCGCCCTGGGAGAGGTTCCCGTGCAGCTCGACGGCCGGAACGCCTTGGGCGATCAGCTTCTTGGTGAGCGACTTCGCGCCGTACTTGGTCCGGGTGAAGACGAGCGAACGCCCGGGCGCCGCGGTCAGGTCGACGAGGACCGGGAGCCGGTTCGCCGGCTGGACGTGCAGCACGTGGTGGGTCATCCGCGACACCGGCGACTGCGCCGAGTCGACGCTGTGCGTCACCGGGTTGTTCATGAACCGCTGAACCAGTACGTCGACGCCGGCGTCCAGCGTGGCCGAGAACAGCAACCGCTGAGCGGTCGACGGGGTCGCCTCGAGGATCCGGCGGACGGCGGGCAGGAAGCCGAGGTCGGCCATGTGGTCGGCCTCGTCGAGCACGGTGATCTCCACCGAGTCGAGCTTGGCGTGCCCGGCCTTGACGTGGTCCTCGAGCCGGCCGGGGCACGCGACGACGATGTCGGCACCTTTGCGGAGACCGGTGATCTGCGGGCCGTGACCGACACCGCCGAAAATCGTCATCGTGCGCAGGTCGAGCGCGTCGGCCAGCGGCGTGATCGAGGCCTGGATCTGGGTGGCGAGCTCGCGGGTCGGCGCGAGGATCAGGGCGCGCGGACGGTTCGGCTTGCGCTTGGTCCTACCGGTCGCAAGGCGGGCCAGCACGGGCAGGACGAACGCGTAGGTCTTGCCCGATCCGGTCCGGCCGCGACCGAGAACGTCCTTACCGGCCAGGGAATCCGGCAGGGTCGCCGCCTGGATCGGGAACGGCTTGGTCACTCCGGTCGCGGCGAGCGCGGACGCCAGCACGTCGGGCACTCCGAGCGCGGCAAAGGTGAGGTCGTCCGGGATGACCATCGGCTCGACCTCGTCGTACTGCGCGGCGTCGGTAACGTTGTTGCTATTGGCAACCGTTGACTGGGGTGCGCCGGTTTTGTTGCGTCCGGCACCGGAACGGCGACGGCGGTTGGGCCGCGCGGTTGCGGATTGAGAAGAGGAGTTCTGAGCTTGGCGGGATGTAGACGTGGGGCGGCGGGCCGCCATGGGGTACTCCAAAAAGTCGGGGGTCGTCCTGCCCGGCGCGGCCAGTGGGCCGCGGCGCGTGGTGGTCGACTGCTGGCGCAGTGTGTTTGCGCTCACCGGCCCGAGGCAGAACTGGGCGGGCCGTCACATTCAGTGTACGGCACACCTGGTTGAACCCGCTCCGGTTATCCACAGGACACTCGTCACATCACGGGCTAGGTTCTCCCCGTGACGACAGAATTCCGCGTGAACCCGCCCACCACCGCCGGCGAGCGCGACATCCTGCAGGGATATCTCGACTACCACCGCGGCACGCTGCTGTGGAAGGTGTCCGGGCTCACCGGCGAGCAGCTCACCCAGCGCGCGGTCGCGCCGTCCGGCATGTCGTTGATCGGCCTGGTGCGGCACCTCACCGAGGTCGAGCAGTTCTGGTTCCGGCACTGCCTGGACGGGCAGGACTTCCAGGCGAGGTACTGGACCGACGAGTATGCGGACGGCGATTTCGACCTCGTCGACCCCGCCCAGGCCGAGCAGGACCTCGAGGACTTCCGCGCGATCATCAAGGTGTCGAACGAGATCGTGGCCGGCTACGCCCTCGACGACACCTTCACCCGGCGAGGACGTGACGAGGTGCAGTCGGTGCGTTACCTCTACGTCCACATGATCGAGGAGTACGCGCGCCACAACGGCCACGCCGACCTGCTCCGCGAACGCATCGACGGCCTCACAGGTGAATAGCTCGAGGTAGGCCTGTTCGTGCGGCAGGATGGCGAACATGACGACCTGGGTGTTCGAAGGAACCGTTCTGCCGGCCGGTGACACCGCCCGGCTCACGTTCGGCGGGTCCGGTGCCACGGACGTGTTGCCCGGGCGCTTCGCCGTACCCGGGCTGGTGGACTCGCACTGCCACCTGACCATGGGGTACGGCGAGGACGGCGAGGCGGCGATGTTCGGCGACGACTTCGCCAACGCACGGCTCGGCGAGCTGGCGGACGCCGGAGTGAGCGCCGTGCGCGACGTCGGCGGCAACCGCGAGGTCACCCTCAAGCTGGCGACCGCCCAGGACGACAGCCGCCCGGTCGTGATCGCCGCCGGACGGTTCTTCGCACCCCGCGGCCGCTACTTTCCGCAGATGTACACCCCGGTCGACCCCGAGGACCTCCTCGCCGCGGTCGAGACCGAGATCGCGGACGGCGCGGCCTGGCTGAAGCTCGTCGGCGACTTCCCCGAGGTCGACGCGAACGGCCCGGTCCGCGGCAGCCTGGTCGGGCCGACGTACGAGCTCGACCTGATCAAGGCCATGGTCGAGACCGCCCACGCCCATGGCGCTCGGGTCGCGTCCCACGTGACCAGCGAGCTCGTCAGCGACCTGATCGAGGCCGGGGTCGACTCGGTCGAGCACGGTACGTCGATCACCGAAGCGGACCTGCAGGCCCTCGGAGCCCGCGGCGGCGCCTGGACCCCGACGATGTGCGCATCGGTCGAGAAGGAGCCCGGCGACACCCCGGAGCGGGAGAAGCGCCGGCAGGCCCGGTCCGACTATTTGGCGTCGGTGCTGCCGCTCGCCGCGCAGTACGGCGTTCGTGTCCTGACCGGGTCCGACATCGTCGGGACCGTCGCCCGCGAGATGGAGCTGCTCGTGGAGCACGGCCTGACCGTCGACCAGGCGATCACGGCCGCGTCGACCGGAGCCCAGGAGTTCCTCGGTCTCACCGGCGCCGGCAACCTCGTCACGTACGACGCCGACCCGCGCGAGCATCCCGAGGTCCTGGCCACCCCGGCCGCGGTCGTCCTGAACCACCGCCGGCTCCGGTGACCCGTGCGGGAGAAGGACCTGGACAAGTGGGTCACCAAGTACCGCAAGGCCTGGGAGTCCAACGACCCCGGTGACATCGCCGCACTGTGGACCGAGGACGCGGCGTGGTACCGCAGGCCCGACGAGGAGCCGGTCCTCGGCCGGGATGCGATCGTGCAGGCCTGGTTGGAGGTCTCGGACGCGCCGGGCGAGACCCGATTCGAGTACGAGGTGCTCGGCTTCGGTGACGGAGTCGGTTTCGTCCGCGGGTGGACGACGTACCAGACCGAACCGCCAGGCGAGTTCAGCAACCTCTGGGTGATCCGGCTGGACAAGGATCGCGCCCACGAGTTCATCGAATGGTGGATGGAAAAGCCTTAGTGGGTTAGAGTCGCCGATAGGCGCTCAGGGCGCCACCGGTCCGCGGGAAGGGCTCAGCCCACCTGGTCACGAGGTTGTACGACGCATGTTCACCTCCTTTCTCGCCTGACGACGCGGACAGCAGGCTCGTAGAGAGGAGGTCGCTATGCCGACCCGAAATCTTCCGAACGACCCGAACCTCGAGCACCTGCACAACCAGGCCAAGGCGCTGCTCAAGCAGGTCCGTGACGGCTCACCGGAGGCGGTGGCGCTCGCCGCCGAGTTCCATCCCGTGCAGACGTTGGCCGATGCCCAGCTGGTTGTCGCCCGCAGCTACGGATTCCCCAGCTGGCCACGGATCGTGCGGCACCTCGAGCTGGTCACGCGTTACAGCCGGTCGCCGCATCGGCAGGCCGTCGGTGGACCACTCGACACCCCTTCGCAGCGCGCTGACGAGTTTCTGCGGCTGGCGACCTTGCATTACGGGCAGGACGATCCGGCGCGGCAACGATCCGCACGGGACCTGCTCGACCGCTTTCCAGACGTTGCCCAGAGCAACATCTACACGAAGGTGGTGGCGGGCGAAGTCGACGCGTTGCGGGCTGACCTGGCCGATCAGGCGAGCGTCGAAGGCGGCCCGTACCAGTGGGAACCGCTGCTGTACCTGACCTACAGCCGGCTCGACGCGCCACATCAGGTGGAGATCGCGCGACTGCTGCTGGAGAACGGCGCGGATCCGAACGCCGGCTACCTCTGGCAGGGCATGGCGTCGCCCTTCACCGCGCTGACCGGCGTGTTCGGCCGCGGCGAAGGCGATCAACCACCGCATCGCGATCGGGTCGAGCTCGCCCGCGTGCTGCTCGACGCGGGCGCGGATCCGAATGACAGCCAGACGATGTACAACTGCGGTCCCGGCTGTCCCCCGCCGTACGACGACGTGCACCTGGAGCTCCTGCTCGAGTACGGACTCGGCCGGGGCGACGGTGGTCCGTGGCACGAGCGGATGACGACTGCGCATCCGACGCCGACGCAGCTCCTGGAGGACGAGTTGGTGTTCGCTTCGTCGGAGGGGTTGCTGCACCGGGTCGAGCTGGTGCTTGCCCAGGGCATCGATCCGGAGGGGCGTGGGACCGAACACCCCGGCTTCGCCGGGCACCGTGCGTACGAACTGGCCGCCGTCCAGGGACACACGGAGATCGCCGAGCTGCTCCGCGCTCGCGGTGCGGCCGGGCTGGACGAGGTGCACGAGGTCTTCGCGGCGATCATGCGTGGCGAGACGCCGGACCTCAGCCCGGAGCTGGCCGCGCGGGCAGTTGCCCGCAATCCGCACCTGCCGATCCGGGCCGCGGAGATCGGCCGGACCGAAGCCCTGGAACCGCTGCAGAGCCTCGGTTTCGACCTCAACATCGTCGCGCTGTCGGCACCGATCCATCAGGCCGCGTTCCATGGTCACCTGGACACGGTCAAGAAGCTGATCGAGCTCGGCGCGGACCCCGAGCAGCGGGATCCGTCGTACGGCGGAACCGCGTACGGCTGGGCCGAGCACAATCACCAGCAAGCGGTGATGGACTACCTCAAGGACTTACCGCCAGGAACAGGAACGCGCTGAACACCATCAGGTGGACGGCACCCTGAAGCAGGGTGGCCCGGCCGGTGGCAAGGGTGAGCATGCTGGTCACGACAGTCAGCGCGAACAGGACCATCTCCTTGCCACCGAGGCCGAGCACGAGCGGTCCGTTCAGCCAGATGGACGCGACGGCAATGGCCGGGATGGTCAGGCCGATACTCGCCAGCGCTGAGCCGAGCGCGAGATTGACGCTGGTCTGCAGGCGGTTCCGCAGTGCCGCGCGGACTGCGGCAACCGTCTCCGGCAGCAGCACCAACAACGCGATCACCACACCGACCACGGCGAGCGGCGCGCCGGCCGACTCCACCGCGGACTCGAGCTTCGGCGAGACCGTCTTCGCGAGCCCGACCACCGAGATCAGGCAGACGAACAAGAGCCCGAGGCTGACGAGCGCGACCTTCCCGCTCGGCGCATCGGCGTGACCGTCCTGGTCCTTGTCGTCCTCGGCGGTGACCGGGAGGAAGTAGTCCCGGTGCCGGATCGTCTGGACGAACACGAAAACGCCGTACATCACCAACGACGTGACCCCGGCGAACGCGAGCTGGGCCGAGCTGAACTGCTGCCCGGGCGCACTTGTCGTGAACGTCGGAAGCACCAGGCTCAGCGTGACGAGCGCGGTCATCACGGCCAGCGCGCTGTTCGACGCGCGGATCCGGAACTCCTGGACGTGATGCTTGATCGAACCGACGATCAAGGCCAGGCCGAGGATCCCGTTGCAGGTGATCATCACCGCGGCGAACACGGTGTCGCGCGCGAGCGACGCGGCCTTGTCGCCACCGGATGCCATCAGCGTCACGATCAGCGCGACCTCGATGATCGTCACGGCGAGCGCGAGGATCAGCGTGCCGAACGGTTCGCCGACCCGATGCGCGACGACTTCGGCGTGATGAACGGCGGCGATCACCGCAGCACCGAGACCGGCGCAGACCAGGATCACCAGCACTGTGCCGAGGTCACGACCCCAGGACAGCAGCAGGACAACGAACGCGAGCGGGGGCACGGCCAAACTCCAGCGCGGCAACCCTTGGAGCACTGTTTTGGTCATCCCCAGACAGCCTATCGGGAATGCGCTTGGCATCCAGGGGCGTGCGGGTGATGCTTCTCGCATGCAGATCAGGACCGCCAAGGACGCCGATTGGGCGGCCATCTGGCCGTTCTTCCACGACATCGTCAGCGCCCGGGAGACCTACGCCTACGACCCGGAGCTCACCGAGCAGCAGGCGCGGGCGCTCTGGATGTCGCCGTCGAGTGCGACGCGGAGCCGGACCACGGTCGCGGTCGATGCCGACGGCACCATTCTCGGCAGCGCGAACATGTACCCGAACCGGCCCGGTCCGGGCGCGCATGTCGCCAGCGCCAGCTTCATGGTCAGCGGGGCGGCCCGCGGCAAGGGGGTCGGCCGGGCGCTGGCCGAGGACATGATCGCCTGGGCGGCGGCCGAGGGCTTCCGATCGATCCAGTTCAACGCGGTGGTCGAGACGAACGAGCCGGCCGTTCACCTCTGGCAGGCGCTCGGCTTCCGGATCGCCGGCACTGTGCCCGAGGCCTTCGACCACGCCAGACTCGGGTACGTCGGTTTGCACGTGATGTACCGTCCGCTGCCATGAGGGACAGCCGCGCTCGCCAGATGTGGAAGACGCTCGAGCCCTACCACGCGATCACGTACTTCGCTCCGGACACCAGGCAGGCAACCGACGCCCTCGGCCTCAAGGGTGGCTGGATGAGCTACTTCGCCTGCCGAGCCGCTCCGCTCGGAGCGGTCGGGCCAGAGCTGGTCGCGGCGGTGTTCTACAACTTCCACCCGGCGATGGTCGGCCGTGCGTTGCCGGACGCGTGGAGTCTGGCCTCCCCCGCACAGATTCTCGATGCCCGGTTGGCTGCCGTGGACAACGCCGTACGACGTTTGTTGCCGGATGCCTCGTTTGATCGCGCCGCCGAGGTGGCTCGGCAGGCAGCATCGGTGGCACCGATCGCCGGGCGACCTATTGCTGCCGCCAACGCCGCGCTGGACTGGCCGGACGAGCCGCATCTGGTGCTGTGGCAGGCCACAACTCTGCTCCGCGAGTCGCGCGGTGACGGCCACGTGGCCGCGCTGATGAGCGCCGAGCTCACGCCGTGTCAGGCGCTGGTGACGATCTCTGCCGCGGGTGGGCCGTCGAAGCAGGTCTTCCAGGTCAGCCGGCGGTGGAGCGACGAGGAGTGGGCTGTCGCCGAGGACGACCTGCGCAGTCGTGGATTGCTCTCCGATGCCGGCCTCACTGACGCGGGTCGGGCGGTGCGACAGGACGTCGAGGCAAGGACGGATGCGTTGGCCGAGCAGGGCTGGCGCGCGCTCGGCGACGAGCTGACCGCGGAACTCCATGACCTCGTGCGCCCGTTCAGTGCCACGTTCATGTCCGCCGGACTGATCCCGGCGGACAACCCGATGGCTCTGCGCTGGGACTAGTCCTTCTTGAGCCGGTCGGCCACTAGCTGGATCGAGCCGGCCAGGTCTTCACCGGTCGGAGCCTTGGCGGGGTCGAAGAGGTAGAGCGCGACCACCCCGAGCAGCAAGGCCTGGAAGAACGCGCCCACTCGCTGGACCGTCTCCGGGTCCGAGTCCGCGTCCGCGCCGCCGAAGAGATACGCGACTCCTTCGCGGGCCTCGCCCTGGAGTTTCGACAGCTCGGCCAACAGCTCCGGCATGTGCGCGCCGAGGCTGAGCACCTCGAACTGCGTGGTCCACAGCGCCCGGACGCCCGGGGCCGACAGGCTGTCGACGGTCAACCGCCAGGTCTCGGCGAACCGCTCCTGTGCGTTGTCGCCGGCAGTCCCGGCGCTCATCGTCTGCGCCAGCTCGGCACCCCAGTCGTCCAGCGCCACCCGCATCGCCTCGTTCAGCAACGCTTCCTTCGAACCGAAGTGATAGCCGATCGCCGCCAGGCTGACGCCGGCCTCGGTCGCGATGTCGCGCGCGGTCGTCCGGCCGTACCCCTTCTGCAGCAGACACGTCTTCGCGCCGTCGATCAGCGCCTCCCGATTTCCCATCCACAGAGCGTAGCACATCTGTCTCATACAAAGGTCTTGCACAAACGTCTAAGACCGTCGTACAGTCATCGCACCAACCAACTTTCGGAGGCTTGAGATGACTACGGTTCTGATTTCCGGTGCGAGCGTTGCGGGTCCGGCTCTGGCGTACTGGCTGCAGCGGTACGGCTACACCGTGACGGTGGTCGAGCGCGCTCCCGCGCCGCGGCCCGGCGGGTATGCGGTCGATTTCCGCGGCGCGTCGATGACGGTGCTCGAGCGGATGGGCATCCTCGAGGCGGTCAAGGCGAAGGCCACCAACATGGGTGAGATCACCTACGTGAACGAGCAGGGCAAGAAGGTCGCGGCCACCCCGCCGAGCGCCTTGAGCGGCGAGCTGGAGATCCTTCGCGGCGACCTGGTCGAGATCCTGTACGGGCAGACCGCCGGCACCACCGAGTACCTGTTCGGCGACTCGATCACGGACCTGCACGACGACGGCTCGGGTGTCGATGTGGTCTTCGAGAGCGGGCTGCGGCGACGGTTCGATCTCGTCATCGGTGCCGATGGCCAGCACTCGAACGTACGGCGTCTGACCTTCGGCGCGGAGTCGTCGTACGCACACAACCTCGGCTACTACGTGTCGGTGAGCACCGTGCCCAACCACCTGAACCTGGACTACAGCGGCCAGATCCTGAACGTGCCGGGCAAGGCCGTCGGCACCTACAGCGCCCGCGAGAACACCGAGGCGAAGGCGCTGTTCTACTTCTCCGCCAAGGAGAAGATCGACTACGACCGACGCAACCTGGAGTCGCAGAAGGCGATCGTCGACCAGAACTTCGCGGGGATCGGCTGGGAGGTGCCGACGCTGCTCGCGGGGATGCGGCAGGCGCCCGACTTCTACTTCGACTCGATCACCCAGATCAAGCTGGACAGCTACTCGCGCGGGCGCGTCGCGCTGGTCGGCGATGCCGGGTACTGCGCTTCGCCGCTGTCCGGGATGGGGACGAGCCTGGCCGTCGTCGGTGCGTACGTGCTCGCGGGCGAGCTGCGCGCGGCCGGTGGTGACTACGTGAAGGCCTTCGCGGCGTACGACGAGCAGATGAAGAAGTTCGTCATCGCTTGTCAGAAGCTGGCCGAAGAGGGCGCGATGTGGTTCATCCCGGGGAGCAAGGGGTTCATGAAGCTGCGGAACCTGACGCTGCGGATGATGCCGTACCTGCCTTGGCGCAAGGTGATCGAGCAGGCACCCTTCAAGGCCGCCAACGCGATCGACCTCAAGACCTACGAAGGCCTGCCGCAGCGGCCCGCAGCACCGCGGCCGTGAGCGCGTCGAGGATCCCGGACTCGAGCTTCCAGTGCTGCCAGTACAGCGGAACGTCGATGTACTTGCCTGGAGCAACTTCCACCAGGCGGCCGGCGGCCAGCTCGGGTCCGGCGACCTCGTCCTCGATCATCCCCCAGCCCAGACCGATCCGGACCGCCTGGTGGAAAGGTCCGGAGGCCGGGACGCCGTGGGTCGGCGGGTCGAGCCGCCGGCGGGTGACCTTGCGGATCAGGCGATGCTGCAGGACATCCTTGGAATTGAAGATGATGATCGGCGCTTCGGCGAGCGCGTCCGGCAGGGGCTTGTGGTTGAGCCAGCGCTCGGCGTACTCGGGAGTGGCGACAGGGAGGTACCGCATCTTGCCGAGCGGTACGACGCGGCAGCCCTGGACCGGCCGTGGATCGGCGGTCACCGCGGCCAGGACCGTCCCGTTGCGGAGGAACTCGGCGGAGTGTTCCTCGTCCTCCTGGTGGACCAGGAACCTGGCTTCGTGGGTTTGGGACAGGTCGAGCATCGCGGGCAGGAACCAGTTGTTGAGCGAGTCCGCGTTCACCGCGATCGGGAGCCGCAAGGCGTCGACCGTGCCGCGGATGGCGGTGATCGCGTCGAGCTCGAGCAGGTTCACCTGCCGGGCGAGCCGGAGCAGCGCCTCACCGGCCTCGGTCGGCCGAGCGGGCTTTCCCCGCATCACGACCACTTGACCGAGCCGGCTCTCCAACGCCTTGATCCGCTGGCTCACCGCGGAGGCCGTCACTCGCAACCGCTGCGCCGCCGCCTCGAAGCTGCCGGCGTCCACAACAGCCGCAAACGTCTCCAACTGCACAGAGTCGAACTCCACACCGACCCCTTCCATCAGCTTCCAGGCCCGGGCCTCCCTTAGGGATCCTAATGGGTACTGAGAATCTTTAGCTGGTTTGTTGGCGGAGAGCTTCCTAAGGTCGTCACCATGCCTTTGCTCGCCGGCTTCGCCACGGCCCTGACCTTGATCGTCGCCATCGGCGCCCAGAACGCCTTCGTCCTCCGCCAGGGCCTCCGCCGCGAGCACGTCCTACCGGTGGTCCTGATCTGCGCGTTGTCCGATGCACTCCTGGTCTCCGGTGGTATCGCCGGCCTCGGCGCGCTCCTCACCCGCAGCCATCTGGCCCTCGAGATCGCCCGGTTCGGCGGAGCCGCCTTCCTGTACGCCTATGCGATCTTCGCCGCGAAGCGAGCACTCCACCCGGGGTCCTTGAGCCCAGCTGACCACGCTCCGGCCGCGCTCGGCAGCGTCGTACTGACGTGCTTGGGCTTCACGTATCTCAACCCGCACGTCTATCTGGACACCGTCGTACTCCTGGGGTCGCTTGCCAATCAGCGCGGGACCGACGGGCGGTGGTTCTACGGTCTCGGCGCTGTTGCCGCCAGCTTCGTCTGGTTCTTCGCGCTGGGTTTCTTCTCGCGGAAGCTCTCGCCGATCTTCGCCCGGCCTCGGGCTTGGCAATACCTCGACAGCGGGATCGCGCTCCTGATGGCGGCTCTGGCCACCTGGATGCTCATCCCCTCGTAGTGCGGGTCAGCGGTAGCCGGTGGTGTCGGCGGGCTTGCCTGGGTCCTGGACCTCGACGATGTACCGCCAGGCTTGCGGTTGGGAGCCGTCTTGGTCGGTGAAGTTGTAGTGGCGGGCGAGCTCTTCGCTGGAGGTGGATTTGCCGTTCCAGCGGCGTACGTCGGGATCGGCGGCCAGGGCTGCGACTGCGCGGCCCACATAGCTTGGGGTCTCCGAGATGGCGAAGTGCGGGATGCGTTCGGTTGCGTCGCGCCAGTTCGCCTCGGTGACGCCGAAGCCGTCGAGCATTGCCTCGGAGCGGAGCCAACCGGGGGTGAGAAGCACCGCGGTCGCGTCATACTGGTCGAGCTCGTGCGCGAGTGCGAACGCCATCCGGCTGACCGCGCCCTTCGCTACGTCGTAGAAGAACGAGACACGGTAGTTGGTGGCGTTGTAGTCGTTCGTCCCGTCGGTCATCTCGACGACGAGGCCGCCGGGTGACTTGATCAGCAGCGGCAGTGCGTAGTGGCTGGTGATCGCGTGGGTGTGGACGCCGAGTTGCAGCAGTCGCAGGCCGTTCTCGAGGTCGCTCTCCCAGACGGTCTTGTCCCACTCGGGCTCGCTGTGCTGGCCCCAGATGTCGTTCACGAGGATGTGCAGCGCGCCCTGCTCGCGCTGGATCCGGTCGATCAGGTCGCGCACCTGCTCGGGCACGAGATGGTCGACCGGTACGGCGATGCCGTGGCCGCCGGCCGCGTCGACAAGCTCGGCGGTCTCCTCGATCGTCTCCGGCCGGTCCATCTCGGACCGTCGGGCCCGGGTGCTGCGACCAGTCACGTACACCGTCGCGCCCGCGGCGCCGAGCTCGACCGCGATCCCTCGCCCGGCTGCCCTGGTCGCGCCCGCCACCAACGCCACCTTCCCCGCCAACGGCTTCATGGATTGCCACCCTCTTTGGTATTCATACGCTGTATGGTTATGTACCATACGACGTATGGTTAATGCTGGCAAGCGCTCCGGGCGGCCTCGGGCCGGTGCGGAGCGACTGAGCCGGACGGCGATCCTGACCGCAGCGCTGCGGATCGTGGACGACGAAGGCATCGACGCGCTGACCATGCGGCGGCTCGCGGCGACGCTCGAGGTCAATCCGATGTCGCTCTACCACCACTTGCCGAACAAGGCCGCCGTTCTGGCCGGTTTGGCGGAGTTGGTCTTCGCCGATCTCGAGCAGTCCGATCCGGGCGACAGTGTGCCGTGGGAGGAACAGCTGAAGGCCGCGGCTCGGTCGTACCGCAGTGCACTGCGAGCCCATCCGAACCTTGCGCTGCAGGTGTTGTCGGACACGTCCGCCGTGTCTGAGGTCGTCGTCGTGACGGTCGAGCCGTACTACCGAGCACTCGATCGGGCCGGTCTGTCACCGCGGCAGATCTTCGAGTCCGTCAACACGATCGTCGACTTCATCCACGGGTTCACCCTCGGCGAGGCGTCGGTCCGCGCCGAGACCTTTGAGTTGGCGCCTGACCTGGTTGCCCGGGTGGCGGGACTCCCCGCCGGTCAGGCGCCAACGCTCGTCCGGATCGTCGGCGAGTTGGGTGCGGAGGGTCTGGCCTACGAGTTCGACGCCGGATTCGAGTCCGGGTTGACTGTGTTGACCGCCGGCATCGCTGCTGTGGCGCGGCGCGAGCGGTAGCGGGAGATGGCGACACCAATCAGGCAGAGCACGCCGCCGAGGTAGGCGAGTGGTGCCGGGCTCTCGCGGAGCAACAGCCAGCCGAGGAAGATCGTCAACGGCGGGACCAGGTACGTCGTCGCACCCATCCGGCCGGCCGTCGTCCGCGCCAAGGCATAAGCCCAGGTCGTGAAGGCGATCGCGGTCGGGAACGCACCCAGGAAGACAACCCACCAGATCGTCGACGGCCGCGCATCGGCGGTCTCCCGGACCAGCGCCGGCGCGAACGGCAGACAGGCGACCGCGCCGATCACGCACGACAACCAGGTCACCTCGAGCGCAGGCAGCCGGGCGAGCAACGGCTTCTGCGAGACCACACCAACGGCGTAGGCGGCCGCGGCGACCAGACACAGCACCACGCCCCACGTCTCAGTCGTCCCGCTGGACGATGAGAGTCCGATCAGGACGACCCCGGCAAACGCGGCGATGCTCCCGAACACCAGTTGGCGCGGGAAACCCTCATGCAGCAGCAGTCCGGCCAGGATCGCGATCAGGAGCGGGCCGATGTTCACGAGCATCGCGGTCGTGCCTGCGTCGAGCCGGTGCTCGGCTTCATTCAGCGCAAGGTTGTAGACGCCGAACCACAGCAACCCGCACAGCAGTAGGAACTTCCAGTCCCCTCGCGCCGGCCACCGCCGAGGCCGCGCGAACACGAAGACCCCCAGCAGCACACTCCCGACCAACAGCCTCCCCAACGACAGCGCCCCCGCCGAAATCTCCGGAGCCACATGCCGAATAGCCACAAACGCCGAAGCCCACAACACCACAGTCACCCCAGCCGCCCCAGCGGCCAACACCCCTTGCCTCTTCATACCTGTACAACGTCCAGTCCACTCATGATGTGAGCCTAAGCACCAAACCCTTAGTCCCCCACCGAACCGTCACCTCACCACCCGCCCCGCCATCCGGCCGAACCATCCACCTGCTGAATCACCGAGCGGCGCAGCCGGGTTGGGGCGGATTTCTTCCCGTTCCCGGCAGGAAATCCTCCCGAACCCGTTCCCTACAAAGCGAACCCCGCCACCCCGAACAGAACGTTCCAGCTGCCGATCCACCAGCCCGAACCTGGTGCCGCAGGGAGCACCCCATTTCGACACCCTGAAAGCCCCCACCCACCACGACCCACCGCCAGCCACCGCCAGCCACCGCCAGCCACCGCCAGCCACTGCCAGCCACTGCCAGCCACCGCCAGCCACCGCCAGCCACCGCGATCTACCACCATCCACCGCGATCCAGCGCGATCCAGCGCGATCCAGCGCGATCCAGCGCGATCCACCGACGTGATCACATTCAGCGCGCGACCACTCGGGTCAGCGGCTCCGGGCTAGCTGCCGTCCTTCCCTGGTCGGGGGGGGGGGGGGGGGGGGTGGGGGGGGGGGGGGGGCCGCCGCCCCCCCGCCCCCACGCCCCCCACCCCCCCCCCCCCCCCCACACA
>NZ_JBSGUS010000014.1:0-199380 GCF_053608045.1 Kribbella sp. NPDC055071 | reverse complement strand
GTGTGGGTCAAGGGTCGAAGATCGCGCCAGCGACGCCGAAGGCGCCCTTGACACGCACCACCCCGACCAGCACACTCACGCAGCCCGGAGACCGCGACACCACAGTCCCTTGCGCAAACCACCCAAGCGGCGGACCCACCATCCGCGCCCCACCGAAGACGGCAGGAGGACCGTCGCACGACGCGGTGTCCGCAGCACCTGCGACAGCAGTTCATTGCGCGCACCAGATGAGCGCGGATCCACCATCCGCCCCGCCGAAGACGGAAACCACACCGCCGCGAACGGTGACCGCCCTGCGACACCAGAGTCCTTCGCGCATACCAGACGAGCCCGGATCCACCATCCCCCCGCCGAAGATGGCAAGAGCAGCGTCGCCGCGAAGCGATGTCCGCAACCCGCGCGACACAGAGACCTTCGCGCACACCGGATGAGCGCGTATCCACCATCTGTGCCCCGCCGGAGGCGGCAACTGAACAGCCGCCGCGAAGCGGTGTCCGTTGCACTTGCAGCACACGTCTTCACTCGGGGGTGTCGGTGGGTGGGGGGAGGGTTTGGGGGATGAGGATGGCTGTTAGGAGGACTGGGATGGTTAGGCCGGCTACGAGGATTGACATGGTGAACCAGAGGGACCCCAGTGCGAAGCCTGCGTAGACCGCCACGGCGAAGACCTCGGCGAAGAAGCCTGAGACGGAGGTTACGGTTGCGCGGGCCGGGCCGGTGATCGAGTCCTGGAGACGCGCTTCGGCGACCACGATCACCAGCTGCATCACGCCGTACCCGAGCGCGATCGGCAGGAATCCCCAGACCGAACGGCTGAGCGAACCCGATGCGATCAGCACCGCCGTCAGCGCCAGCCCGATCGCAAAGGTTGCTGCAGGCAACCTGTACGTCGGACCCGCGAGCGCACCGCCGATCGCTTGAGCCGCGACCGTGCCGGCGATGAGCAACGGGACCATGCTGGTCGCCGCGCCGGCCTCCCGGGCAAGCAACGGAAAGTACTCGTCGAACGCGAGGAACCCGCCCAGCAAGGCAACCAGGGCGACCGCCCGCCGAACCCGACGGCTGGTCAGCACCTCGGTCACACCGGTACGCAACATCGCGAGGTAGCTGGCGAACGCCTTCGACGGTGTTGTCTCTGCTTCGGGTTCTGTGGCTGGCGCCTCCGGGAGGGATAGGGCTACGGCTGCCTGGGTCAGGCAGGCGAAGATACTGACGATGCCGGCGAGGGTGTAGCCGCCGAGGGTGAAGAGCGGGGTGGCCAAGGCCGTGGCGGCGAGGTTGGTCACGAAGGATGCCGAGCGGGCTCGGCCGAGCAGCGTCGCATACCGGGTGGTGCGATTCCGGGCCGCGAGTTCGTCGTAGACAAAGGCTTCGAAGGTGCCGGAGATCAGCGCCGACGACGTCCCCCACAGGACGAAGCCGAGCGCGAATCCGGCGAACGAAGGCAACGTGATCCAGGCGGCGTAGCCGAGACCGCTGAGGAGTGCGCCGAGCGTCAGGAGCTTGCGCCGGGAGTATGTGTCCGCCCAGGCACCCGACGGCACCTCGAGGACGAACGCCGTGGTCGACCAGATGATGAACAGCGTCGAGATCTGCCCCGCCGACAGTCCGTGGTCGGCGAAGAGCAGCTGGTACAGCGGATAGAGCGGGATGAAGTCGTGCAGCGCCTCGAACGCGACGATGCGCGCCGACAGGCCGGTCGGCAACCGGTCAGGTCGCCTGGATCGTGAGCGGCGGTTGGTTCGGTCAGGGCGTCAAAGGTGCGGGCTCGGATATCTCATGCCCTAGAAGATACGGCGATTTCATCGTCCCAGCAGCAGCTTTGTTCCAGGTGTGGATAAGTGCAGGATCTGATAGCGCGTGCCGGGGACGAGGCCTGGCTCGGGATTGCTCCAGACGGTGAAGCGGACAAGCTCCCATCGGCTGGGATCCACCGCCAACGCCGTCGAGTGGACGCCATCGAGCGCGGCCATCCGCCGCAGCTCATCGGCCGCCGCGGCGATCGGCTCGGCGGGATCGATATCCGGAGCCAGCAGTTGCGTGTGTTTCGTCGCGCTCAACCCAGGTTGATCCACATCCGGACCAGCCAGCACCTCGACGCCGGCCCAGCGCCGCACCGCTGGACGTCCGAACGACGCGCAGATCCCGGTGAAGAATCCGCCGCCCCACAGGAACTTCGCCATCCCCGCCTGGTCGTTCCACAGGTAGAAGGGCGCGTACTGGTTGAACATGGCGCCGTTCGCGCGGTCCTGAACCAGATACGCCTTCAGCCCGAGGCCTTCGAAGTTCTCCAGCCGCGGCGCGTTCGTCTCCACCCGGCGCCGGATGATCCCCATGTCGTAGTCGGTCGGCAAGGTGATCTCGTACTGCATCGCATCCACAGGCCACACCTCTCGTCGATTGCTGAACATACTAGTAGGTACAGGCTGGTCAGAGGTAGACCGCTAAATGACGAGCGCGCTCGGCTGCGGATCGGTCACAGTAGGGCGATGGGCAACGTGATCGAACGGTTCTGGGCCAAGCTGCCGGAGGGTAGCCGGGACGCACTCGTCGACGGGTTGAGCCCGTCCGAGCTGCAGTCGGTGCTGCTGGACGTGAGCCGGGAGCGGGCCGCCAAGGTGACGCCGGCGCGGTTGCTGCAGCGGTGGCAGCAGGACCGGTTCGTGCGGCCGTCAGCCGTGGATCCGCGCCAACTGGTGAAGACACAGCAGTACTTGTGGGACCGCCTGCCCGAGAAGTTCGCCGGCGTCGAGCTGTCCCCGGTCACGCCACTCGGTACGTCGTCCGCGCTGGCGACCATCAACCAGCACCAAGTCCTGAGCACGATCCGCGGTACGGAGGTTGCCAGCGACCCGACCAACGAGCTCGCCATCGAAGCCGCCGCACGACGTCGTGCCGGCCAGGCTCGGGTCGACTTGGCCACGTGCCAACGGGTAGTACGTGCGCAGACGGTCGATGGGCCGGGGATGTTCGCGCACTTCCAGTTGTTCGTGCTGGTGTCGAGTGCGCGGGACACGGGGTCGGGCCGGACCGAGGCGGAGATGCTGGTCGACCATATGAGCTTCTGGCAGGACGTGCTGGGCGATGACGCCGACCTCGCGTTCACCATCTTCACGCCGTCCGCGGTCCGGGAGCGGATCGAGGACACGGTCCGTCCGGCCTTGAAGGTCGCGTTCACCGAGGACACCGAGCGGACGAAGAGTGCGAACTACTACTCCGGTACGGCGCTCGACATCGGCCGCGGTGGTGAGGGTCTGGGTGACGGCGGCTTCACGACGTGGACCGCGGACCTGCTCGGCGACCAGAAGGAACGCTGCCTGACCTCTTGCATCTCCACCGAACGCCTGACAGCACTGGGGTTCTAGCGCAGTCTGAGCAGTCCGGCGTCAGTCGGACGGAACCCGATGGCGTCCTGGTAGAACGCCTTCAGATGCGGCTCGTAGTCCACATGCAGCCACTCACACCCCGCAGCCTTCGCCTCCGCCGCCGCACTGAGCACGAGCTGCTTCCCGATCCCTCGCCGTCCATACGCTGGATGTACGGCGGTATCCAGTACGAACGCGTGCGCACCGCCGTCCCAGCACACCTGCACGAACCCGACCAGCTGATCGTTGCTAAAGGCCCCCACCCAGGTCAGCGCCCACCGCTCCAACCGCTCACCCCACGGCTGCACCTCCACGTCGCTCTCGAACGCAAGAGCGTGCAGAGTCGACAACTCACGATCATCTACCGGGAACCGCACCACGTACTTCACCGCGTCAGCGCTGCCTCGGTGTTGATGAGAACTACCGTGCTGGTCGAGGTGAGAGGCAGCCGGTCCCGGGCTGCGCGGAGTCCCGCCAGAGTGGCCGCACCACTGGGACCTGAGGAGATGCCGGCCGCTGCAAGGTCTTCCGCGGCCTTGAGTGCTTCTGGGTCGTCGACTGTGACGGAGTAGTCGAGGCCTGAGCGCAGTACGGGCCAGGCGAGGGTGGACGGCGTACCGCAGTTCAGACCGGCCATGACCGTCTTGCCGGTAGGGACGCTGGTCGGCTCACCGGCGAGGAGGCTCGTGGTGACGCAGGAGGCGGTCGTGGGCTCAACACCCAGGAGCGCTGGCGTGACCGAACCACTGCGGTAGTGCGTGACCGCAGCCTGAGCCACCGACCCCACGCCCATCGGTACAACCACCAGATCGGGCTGTACGTCGATCTCCCGGAACAGAGTCGAATAGCCGTCGACGATGTGCTGCGGGATCACCTCGTACCCAGGCCATGCGGAGTCCTGGATCAGCAGGCGTTCATCCGACGCGTACGACGCAGCCTCGGCGACCGCAGCGTCGTACGAGTCGGGTACGACGGTCACCGTGGCGCCCTCGGAGCGGATCGCGTCGATGGATGCGTCACTCACGACGTCCGGGACGAAGACATGTGCGGGCAGGCCCAACATCGCGGCCCGGCGCGCGACCGCTCGGCCATGGTTGCCATCCGTGGCTGTGACGAGCTCGACCGGACCAGGGTGGTCTCGGAGCGTGCGATGAATCGCCCACCACGCCCCGAGTGCCTTGAACGCCGGCAGGCCGAGGCGCTGGGACTCGTCCTTCACCAAGACCTCCGCGACTCCGAGCTCCGACGCCAGAGTCGGGACAGGGGTCAGCGGGGTCGGGCGATAGGCGGGCAGGGTCTGATGGAACGCGAGCACCTCCGCCGGAGCCGGCGCCGTACGCCAGAGCTTGGCTGCCGGGCTTTCGTACCAGTGCACCAACTAAGCGACCAGCGCGAAGACCTGGGCGGAGGTGTGCGCGCGGGGCGACGGGGTGAGCTGCTGGGGTCCGGTCGACTGCTGGACGCGGATCGCGGCGGTCTGGAGGTGGATCGGCAGCGTGGAGCGGGCCGCGACGGCGAGGTCGAACTGCACCTCGGCCAGCAGGTCGGACAGCTCGAGGCCGAGCGCCCGGCAGATCGCGGCCAGGATCTCCGAGGACGGCTCCTTGCGGCCACGCTCGATCTCGGACAAGTAGGGCACCGACACCTGCGCCAGCTCGGCGAGCTCGCGCAGGGTGATCCCCCGCTCGCGCCGCAGTCGGCGGAAGACGTTCCCGATCACCTGGCGTAGTAACACGTCGTGGCCCTCCTCGACTCCGATGTCCTGTACCGAGTGTGCCATCCCGATCAGGTCTGCGGTGGGCAGATCTGCCACGGGCAGATTCCCGGGCCATCGCCGGACTCTGCCCGCAGGCTGGAACCCATGAGCGAGATTCAACTCCCGAACAACCTGGACCGGCACATCTACGAGCGGCTGCTGTGGCAGCGCATCCTCGTCCTCGGCGACGAGATCAAGGACGAGAACGCCAACGCGCTGTGCGCCCAGCTGATCCTGCTGAACGCGGAGGACCCGAAGGCGGAGATCTCGCTGTACATCAACTCCCCCGGCGGCTCGGTGTCGGCCGGGCTGGCGATCTACGACACGATGAACTTCATCAGCAACGACGTGGCGACGTACGCGATGGGACTGGTCGCGTCGATGGGGCAGGTGCTGCTGACCTGCGGCACGCCCGGCAAGCGGTACGCGCTGCCGCATGCGCGGATCATGATGCACCAGCCGACTGGCGGGATGGGCGGCACGGCGAGCGACATCAAGGTGCAGGCAGAGCAGGCGATCAAGGCGCGGGAGGACCTCGCCCACCTGATCGCCGAGCGCACCGGCCAATCACTCGACCGCATCACCACAGACTTCGACCGAGACCGCTGGTTCACTCCCGAAGCAGCCCGAGACTACGGAATCATCGACCGAGTGCTGACGCGACCGGTTGCTGTGCCGGCCTGACTGCCGGCAGCCGGACAGGTCATTAGGATGTGTGCGCCGGCGGGCAGCGCACGCAGGCTCGAGCGAGCGGCGCGGCGCGGTTAGTGGGCGTATACGTTCTGTCGAGTTGTACGTAGTTGGGTTAGGGCTTGGTGGAGGTCGGCTACCAGGTCTTCGGGGTCTTCCAGGCCAAGGCTGAGGCGGAGGAGGTTGGCGGGGGGTTTGGCTTCGGGGGCGACCAGGCGGTGGGTCAGGGCGGCGGGGTGTTGGATCAGGGTGTCTACGCCGCCTAGGGAGACGGCGTGGGTGATGAGGTTCAGGTTGGCTGCGACCTGGGCGGCCGCCTCGTAGCCGCCGGTCAGGGTGAAGGAGAGGACTGCGCCGGGGCCTGACTGCTGGCGGCCGATGAGGCCTTGCGGGTCGGAGAGGCCGGGGTAGTCGACGCGGTCGACGGTGGGTTGGGCGGAGAGCCAGTCGGCGACTTTGATGGCGGTGGACTGCTGCGCCCGTACTCGCAACGGCAGCGTCTGCAGTCCCCTGTGCAGTTCGTACGCCGCCAACGGATGCAGCAGACCACCTGTCAGTGCGCGGATCTGCCGGAGCCGGCCGATCCACTCCGCGCCGGCCGCGACGACGCCGCCCATGACGTCGCCGTGGCCGCCGAGGTATTTGGTTGCCGAGTGCAACACCAGGCTCGCCCCGTGCCGCGCCGGCTGTTGCAGGACCGGCGTCGCGAACGTGCTGTCGACCAGCACCGGTACGTCGCCCGCCGCGGCGACCACGCCCGCGATGTCCACCAACTCGAGCGTCGGATTGGCCGGTGTCTCCACGATCACGAGGCCGGTGTCCGCGCGTACCGCCGAAGCGACCTCACCCACGCCGGCCCAGGTGACCGTTGTCCCCAACAGGCCTGTGGATAACAGGTGGTCGGACCCGCCGTACAGCGGTCGTACGGCGACCACGTGCGGCCGGCCGGCGGTCACGGCAGCGAGAAGACACGCGGTCAGCGCCGCCATCCCGGATCCGAACGCGACCGCGCCCTCGGTCTGTTCGAGCTCCGCGAGAGCACTCTCGAAGCGGGCAACGGTCGGGTTCCACAGCCGCTGGTAGACGAGGTTGCCGGCGTCCGGGCCGTTGCCGCGGGCAAGTTCGTCGTACGACGTCCCGCCGGCGTCCACACCGGGGAGCGGGTACGTCGTGGACAGGTCGATCGGCGGGACATGGACGCCGAGCGCGGTCAGGTCGTCGCGGCCGGCGTGCACCGAGCGGGTGTCGAGCTGCGTCATCGAGGGCCTCCAAACAACCGGGATGTGAGGAGGATGGAATCTTCTGCGGTTTGATCGCAAGAGTTCCGAAGAAAATTCATCCACAGGCCTGTCCACAAGCTGTGGATTCTGTGGGAGGGCTCTAGAGTGATGCCATGCCGAAGGATCGTCGGAGCCCCGGACCGGCTCCACGGCCGACTCCTGGAACGCGAACCGGGCAGGCCGGTGGGGTGCAGGCCGGTGGGCTCGACGAGGTCGACCGGGAGCTGGTCCGCCTGCTCACGGCCGACGGCCGGATGGCGAACAACGCCCTCGCCGAGGCGACCGGGATCGCGCCGTCGACGTGCCTGACGCGGGTGCGTTCGCTGCGGGAGCGCGGTGTGATCCGCGGGTTCCACGCGGACGTGGATCTGGGCGCGCTCGGTCAGCCGCTGCAGGCGCTGGTGGCAATCCGGATCGGCGCGCACTCGCGCGACGAGATCAACCGCTTCCGCACCAAGGTCCCGGGCCTACCGGGTGTGCTGTCGCTGTTCCACGTGAGCGGCGCCAACGACTATCTCCTGCACGTCTCCGCGGCCTCGCCGGACGCGCTGCGCGAATTTGTGCTGGATCACTTGACCGCCGATCCCGCGGTGGTTCACGCGGAGACAAGCCTCATCTTCGAGCACGTCCGAGGAGTGCCGAGTTAGCGCGGCTTGAGACCCCATGCCTGGGCGAGCAGCTCGTAGGAGCGGCGACGTTCGGCCGGGTCGTGGATGTTCGTGGTGATGATGAGCTCGTCGGCGCCGGCGCGTTCGGCCCGGCGGGTGAGCTCCTCGGCAACCTGCTCAGGCGTGCCGACAGCGACCAGGCCGGCCCACTCCTCCACCGCGGCTTCCTCGGCGTCGGACCATGGATAGTCCGCGGCCTCCTCGGGGGACGGAAGCGGACCCGGACGTCCGGAGCGGAGGCGGAGCATGGACAGAGCGTTGGCACGGGCCAGCTGCTGCGCGCGCTCCTCGGTGTCGGCGACGATCGCGGCCAGCGCCAGCATCGCGCGCGGCTCGGACCCGTGCTCGAAGCGCTCGAAGTTCGTCTTGTACGCCGAGATCACCTCGGTCGGGTCGAGTGTCCCGAAGTGACCCGCGTAGGCGAAGCCCGTCCCGAGGATGGCAGCCGCCTGGCCGCCGTACGTGCTGGAGCCGAGGATCCAGACCGGCGGCAGCGGGACGTCGTCGGGCTGCGCGGAGATCGGCTCGAACGGGTGTCCCGCCGGGAATCCTTCGGCGTACGCGCGGAGCTCGGCGTACTGCTCGGTGAAGTCGTCGGCGCCGAGCGCCTCGCGGCTGCGGCGCAGTGCGAGCGCGGTGCGCTGGTCGGTGCCGGGCGCGCGACCGAGGCCGAGGTCGATGCGGTCCGGATACAGGCCGGCCAGGACGCGGAACGTCTCGGCGACCTTGAGCGGCGAGTGGTTCGGCAGCATGATGCCGCCGGAGCCGACGCGGATGCTCGAGGTGGCAGCGGCCACGGCCGCGATCATCACCTCAGGGCTCGTGCTGACCACGCTGCGAATGTTGTGATGCTCGGCCAGCCAGTAGCGGTGGTATCCGGCGGCCTCCGCGGTGCGGGCCAGTTCGAGCGTCTCGTGCAGCGCCTGGGACGGACGCGTCCCGGACGGCACCGGCGAGAGGTCGAGCACGGACAAGGGCATGGTTTCGGCGCTCACATCGGGGGCAACCTCCGCCGATCGTGAGCTATTCCGGGTACGGCGTGTCGGCCCGCGCGTCGCGGAGTGGGCGGGCCCACCAGGCGAGCTGGCGAAGGAGTGCGGCCGCGGCGGCTGAGGTGGTCCGATCGACCGGTTCGCCGCTCGGGGTGAAGTCGGATTCGTGGAAGCCGAGGGTGTCGCGGATCGTGACCGCGTGGAGTTCGCCGAAGACGAGCCGGAGCTGTTCGGCCGCGCGGAGTCCGCCGGAGCGGCCGCCGTACACGACGAACGCGATCGGCTTGCCGTACCAAGGCCGTCGTACGGCGTCGATCGCTGTCTTCAGGTCGCCCGGGTACGCATGGTTGTACTCGGCTGTGACGATCACCACAGCGTCCGCATCCTCGATCCGTCGGCGCAGGTCGTGGTGCGTGACCGCACTCAGGTCGACGAGATCCAGCTTGAATTCGTCGCTCTGCTCGATCTCCCGAGCGAACCACTCCGTGACCAGCGTGCCGAACCGTCCGGCATCCAGATTGCGCGTCAGCAGCACGAGGCGCAGCGGATGAACAGTCACGATCGCGACCGTAATACCTCAACAACACTTGAGGTCAAGAGTCCTCGTCCGCCGACAAGCCGGCGGCCGGCGGGAAGTCGGACTGAGCCGCCCGCATGAGCCCTGCCGACTCACCCGACGACCGAGGCTTGTCGGTGGCGGCTGGAGGGGGTGGGGGGTCGGTGGGGTTGGGGAGGACGCCGACGGTTTGCCAGGCTTGGGTTACTGCGGTGAGTTGGGTGGAGTCGGGGCCGAAGAGTTGGGTGGCGGCGGCTTGGGTGGCTCGGGCGAAGGCGGTGAAGGTGGCGTCGGTTGCGAGACCGCCGGCGGTCAGGGTGGCGTACCAGATCTTGCCGGCGTCGTCGTACGCGTTGCCGCCGATCGCATCCGCGGTCAGGTAGAAGGCGCGGTTCGGGATGCCGGAGTTCAGGTGGACACCGCCGTTGTCGTCCTCGGTCTCGACGTACCCGGACATGTTGTCCGGCTGGGGATCCTTGCCCAGCCGCGGATCGTCGTACGCCGTCCCCGGCGCCTTCATCGAGCGCAGCGCGACACCCTGCACGCCAGGCAGGAACAGGCCGGCCCCGATCAACCAGTCGGCCTCGGACGTGCTCTGACCGAGCTGGTGCTGTTTGGCGAGCGAACCGAAGACATCGGAGATGCTCTCGTTGAGTGCACCCGACTGCCCTTCATAGGCCAGGCTCGCCGTGTACTGCGTGACCCCGTGGGTCAGCTCGTGTCCGGTGACGTCGATCGACGCGGTGAAGTTGCCGAAGATCTCCCCGTCCCCATCGCCGAAGACCATCTGGGCACCGTCCCAGAACGCGTTCGCGTACCCGCGGTCGTAGTGCACGGTCGACGTCAGGATCAGCCCTTGGCCGTCGATCGAGTCCCGGCCGAAGCACTCGCTGTACATGGTCCAGGTCGCGCCGGTGCCGTCGTACGCCTGGTTGACGGCTTGGTCCCGGACGGGATCCTCACCCTCGGCGCGGACCTGCTGGCCAGGCAGGTTCGTCTCGTTCTGCGCGTCGTACACCTCGCGGCGCAGCCCGCCGGCCTCGGTCGCGCGGGCGAGCCCGGCCGCCGGGCGGCTGCGCAGGACCGCGTCCTGCTGCAGCGAGAGGCGGAACCGCGCGCGGAGGTTGGGATCGTCCACGGTCCGCTCGAGGTGCTCGAGCAGGTACGGCGGGACGATGGAGTGAAACGCCATCTCCCGATCGTGCCCCACGCGGCGATCCGGGGACAGCTCGCAGTACAGAAAGTCTGCAAAGAGAGATAAACTCATGGATTTGTTGGCAGCCACACAATATGTAGCTAAATGCGGCCCGAACCAACGGGTTGCATTTTAACACAAGGGGTTGGAATTGCCGAATCCGGTCGACGCCGAACAGGCGCACCTGATCACGTTCTACGCCGCGCTGGACACCGAGCGCGAGCGGACCGAGCTGCGCTCGAACGACGAGCAACTGGTCCAGACCCGCAACGCCCAGGCACTGCACCAGCGCGACGGCCGGATCCGTGATCTGAAGCTGCGCCAGGCGCGGCTGAACGCCGCCGAGGAGGGTCTGTACTTCGGCCGGCTGGACGCGGCCGACGGCGAGATCCTGCACATCGGCCGGATCGGTTTGCACGACGCCGAGTACGAACCGCTCCTGGTCGACTGGCGTGCGCCCGCCGCGCGGCCCTTCTACATCGCCACCGCAGTGGCGAACCACGGCATCGTCCGGCGCCGGCACATCCAGACGCGCCTGCGCAGAGTGGTCGACATCCAGGACGAGCAGCTCGACCTCGAGCGGGACGCGGTCGATGCGTCCAAGCCCGGTACGGGCGTCATCGGCGAGGCCGTCCTGATGAAGGCGCTGGAGGCCCGCCGGACCGGCCAGATGGAGTCGATCGTCCAGACCATCCAGGCCGATCAGGACCGGATCATCCGCTCCGAACTGCCCGGAATCCTGGTCGTTCAAGGCGGCCCCGGCACCGGTAAGACCGCGATCGCGTTGCACCGCGCGGCATTCCTGCTTTATACCCATCGTGAGCAACTGGAAAAGCGCGGAATTCTCGTCGTCGGACCGAATGCGGCGTTCCTGCGGTTCATCGGGCAGGTGCTCCCGTCGCTCGGCGAGGACGGCGTCCGGCTGGTCACGATCGCCGAGCTGTATCCGGGCCTGACCGCGACCCGGCCGGAGACGCCCGAGAGCGCCGAGGTGAAGGGCCGACTGCTGATGGCCGAGGTGATCGCGAAGGCGGTCGCGGATCGGCAATGGCTCCCTGACCGTCCCGTCCAGGTGACCGTCGACCGGACCGAGCTCCACCTGGACCCTGAGGTGTGTGCCGCCGCCCGGGCACGGGCTAGGGACCGCCACCTCACCCACAACCAGGCCAGGCCGTTCTTCCTCACCGAGATGGTCGACCACCTGACGAACCAGTACGCCGAGCTCATCGCCACCGACCCGCTCGACGGCGAGATGCTGCTCGACGACTACGACCTCGCCGAGCTGCGCAAGGAGGTCGTCGCCGAGCCGGCGATCCAGGCCCTCCTCGACCAGCTCTGGCCGCTGCTCAGCCCACAACAACTCCTCGAGGATCTGTACGGCGACGAGCAGCGCCTCGCGTCCGCGGCTCCACAGCTCAGCGCACTCGATCGCGAACACCTCCTGCGGTACGGCGCCGACTGGAGCCCGTCCGACGTACCACTGCTCGACGAAGCGGCGGAGTTGCTCGGCGACGACGGTACCGAGGCGGCGCGCGAGCGTGCGGCCCGCGCCCGGGCGGTCGCCTATGCGCAAGGTGCGTTGGATGTGCTGGCCGGATCGGGGTCGACCGACTTCGACGATGACGACGACGCGGAGATCCTGACCGCGAAGGACCTTCTCGACGCGCAGACCCTGGCCGAGCGGTACGAGGCCGACGACGACCGGACGTTGGCCGATCGGGCCGCGGCGGATCGCCGCTGGACGTACGGGCACGTGATCGTGGACGAGGCGCAGGAGCTGACGCCGATGGCGTGGCGGGCGATCGCGCGCCGGTGCCCGCTGCGTTCGATGACCGTGGTCGGCGATGTCGCGCAGACCGGCGCGATCGGCGGCGGGACGAGCTGGTCGTCCGCACTCGGCGAGACCTTCGGCGACCGCTGGCGACTGGCCGAGCTGACCCTGAACTACCGCACCCCGGCCGAGGTGATGGAGCTCGCGAACGACGTACTCCGCGAGGTCGACGCGTCGGCGAAGCCGCCACGCTCGGTGCGATCGACCGGCGTGAAGCCGTGGCATGCGGACATTCCCGCGGCCGAGCAGGCGCTGTACGTCGACAAGATCGCCGCGGAGGAAACGCAGTACGGGCAGGTCGGAATCATCACGTCCCGCAGCCGGCTCGAGCTCGTTCAGGAGGCAGTCGCGAACCTGACCGGCGTCACCGTCCTCACCGCCCGCGAGGCCAAGGGCCTGGAGTTCGACTCAGTCCTCGTCGTCGATCCCGACGGCATCGTCATCGAGTCCCCCCGCGGCCTCCGCGACCTCTACGTGGCCCTGACCCGCTGCACCCAACGCCTCGGCGTGATCGGCGAACTTCCCGAGGTCCTCCAACACTCCCAGGCGTGGGGCTAGTGGTCAGCGCAGCACTTTTGTTGGTGTTGTAGTTCGAAGGGGATGAGGAGGTTGCCGGCGGCGGGTTGGACCTGGAGGACCAGTCGGCCGTCGCGACGCAACGGGCGGAGGAAGTCGAGGGTGTCGATCAGCGTGTCGTCGTCGACCGGTACGCCGCCGACGCCTTCGAGCTGGTCGATTCCGCACCGCGTCCGCAGCTCGGCCGCGGGCAGAACGCCGTGCGCCTGCTCGTGACCGGGCCAGCGGACGACGCGTCCCGTCGTACCCAGAGCGGCTTCGACGGCGGCGACGTACGCGCCGCGGACAAGGCGGCTCGGGCCGGCGAGCTCCGGTTCGCTGGCTCCGGGCCGAGTGATCGCCAGGCCGACCGCCCGATCCGCCACTGCCGTGCGGATCGGGTCGGCCAGATCGGCGGTGCTGGTGAGCGACACGGCGACGTGGGGCCGATCGGCGCCCGACACCATGTGGGTGCAGGCGACGACCGGTTGGTCCAGGGCCTCGAGCAGGTCGTACAGCAGGTGGTCGGCGGCGGCCGTGTCCTTGCTGTCCGCGTCGATCGCGACGATCATCTCGGCGTCGTTCCTCAGGGTGTCGTCACCTGGGCAGCACCCAGATGGGGTTGGTGTAGAACCACAGGTCGACCCACGGGTCGGCGTCGCCGACGACGTCGAGCTTAGGCCCGGCCGGGTCAACGGCCGCGCCGAGATATCCGGGCTGACTGCGGTTGCCGTCGGTCCCACGGACCCGCACGTACGACGCCTCCTCCGCCTTGCCCAGTGGGTAGACGAGTTCGAACGTGCCGCGCTTGCCCGAGGTGTCCCACTGCTTGACCACCTTGGTGTTCGGCGTGGTGAACGTGTCGCGGTCGCTGACCGGACCGGTCACCGATCCCTGGATCACGTCCACCCGGTTCAGCGACGGGACGAAGTTGGCCCAGTTCGGCAGCGTCTGCGCGGTGATGCGGACGACGAGCTCGATCGGCCGGCCCTTGCGGACCACGAGCGCGCCGCCGAGCGATTCGCCGTACCGATTGCCGACCTCGCGGACCTCGACCTCGACACCCTTGACGAGCGAGCCGTGGTCGACCCAGACCCGGCCGTTGCGCAGGCCCTCCATCACCGACAGGTAGTCACGCCGGTCGGCGCCGACGTGGGTACGGCTGTAGAAGCCCGGCCAGAAGTCGGCCGCGGTCAAGTTGACCGTGTTGCCGTAGACCGGGTCCATGTAGCGACCGTCGCGGTCGAACTGCTCCTGCGACGACCCGTCCGGACGGCGGGAGGTCTCGTTCCAGTTCACGTGCGAGTCGGAGTTGGCGGTGATCCACCACGGCTTGCCCTCGGCTAGCAGGCTGTCCCAGAGACCGCCGACGGTCGCCGACATCCAGTCGAAACCACCCCACGTGCGGTAGCTCTCGGCCGGGTAGCCGGGGAAGGAGCTCGCGTTCGGTGCGTTGCCGTAGAGACCGCGGGCACCGCCGACACCGATCCCCTTCGGCAGGCCGCCGGCCTGGTGCCCCGGTGCGCCTTCGAAGCCGACCGCGATCCGCGGGTCGGCGTCGCGCCAGCCGCGGATCTCGTGCGGGCTGTCGATGCCGTTGCGGGCCGGGTGGTTGGCCAGGAACAGCGCGTCCGCGACGCGACGCTTGGTGACCTGCTGACCGAGCCACTGGATACCGGAGACCGCGAGCGCCTCGTTGGCGGGCGAGTTCGCGCCGGCGTTCTGGACGCTGCCGTCGTAGCTGTTCTCGAACTGCTTGAGTACGTCGACCTCGCGGTTGCCCGGGGCAACGAAGATCGTGCCGTGCTCGGCGGCCGGGATGTTCCACTCCAGGCCCTGGAAGATCAGCGTGTCGCTCAGTTCGGATCGGGCCGCCTTGATCTGCGGGTTGACCAGGTCGACGCCGATCCGGGCGTGCGTCGCGCCACCGTGGTCGGTGATCACCAGCCAGTCCAGGCCGAACGCGGCGGCGTGCCGGGCCTGGTCGATCACCCGGTACATGCCGTCCGAGCTCAGCTGGGTGTGGATGTGGTGGTCCCCGGCCAGCCAGACGTTCGGGCGGTTGCCGTGCTGGAAGATCCAGCCACCATCCTGCGACGACGCAGTGTCCTTCGGCGTGGTCGCGGCGGCGAACTGGGCGCCGCTGACGGCGAGGGCCGCCGTACCACCGAGGATGCCGGCCGACCGCAGCAGGCCGCGGCGGGACACCTCGGCCGGGGACAGGTCGCTGTCCGGCACCGATTCGTCCAGCGCGGCCAGGGTCGATGCGTCGAGCTCGGTGTTCGGGTGGTGGTGGTCCTCCCCGTGGCCATGGCCATGGCCGTGGCCGTGCCCATGGCCATGCCCGTGGCCGACTCCGTGATCGTGATCGTGATCGTGCGAGTGCGTGTGCCCCATCGTTGTGTGCCCCTCCAGGCCGGCGGCGGAAATCCGCAGGATCATCACCTGTTCTGATGGCCGCCAGATGTTGTCCTGATGAACCAATGCACGTACCTGCGACCGGGTCGCGGGAAGCGAGGTGTACTGAACGCGAGGCCGAGGAGGGCCCCACCGATCGGCATCAGGTCGAGGTTCGCGCTGATCAGCACGAATCCGGCCAGCAGGGCCGGCGGCGCCCAGACCGGCAGCCGCCGTTCGATGGTGAGGAGAATCGACAGCGTCAGCAGACCGATCAGGAAGAAGATCGGTCCTAGGGTCTGCAGGGGTGCGTAGATGCCGAGGTTGCCCGGCCAACGGTCGTACTGGCCACCGATCACGCCCATCTCCGCGTGATTCGAGGCGCGGAAGCCGACGATCAGGTCGGTCAGGATGACGCGGACGAACGCCGCCACGCCGACCAGACCGACAACGGTTGCCGCGGTGGCCAGCACGCGGCGGGAGGTGAGGGCCCTGCGGGCCAGGATCAGGACGACGCCGAACAGGACGAGACCGAGCAGGAACAGGAGGTGGCCGCTGGTCCAGGCGAGGCCCGGGCCGCGGTCGCCGTTCGCTCCGTCGATCAGGCGGATAATGCCGTAGGCAACGAACAGGCCGCCGGCGAGGATGCCGAGTTTCTTCATACCTCAAGGCTGATCGCGGGCGGCGGCGGGCACATCGCCGGTGCGAGGGAGGTTCCGGCGGCTACTGGTCCGTGGGAGTGATCAAGCCGGTCTCGTACGCCGCGATCACGGCCTGGACCCGGTCACGCAGATTGAGCTTGGCCAGGGTGTTGCTGACGTGGGTCTTGACGGTGTGTTCGCTCACCCCCAGCGCGGCCGCGATCTCGGCGTTGGAGAGCCCGCGGCCCAGCAGGACGAGGGTCTCGCGTTCGCGACCGGTGAGGACGTCGAGGCCGGCGGCAGGATTGGTGCGGGGCCGGTTGCGGGTCAGGTCGGCGATGAGCCGCCGGGTCACGCTAGGCGCGAGGAGCGACTCGCCGGCCACGACGACACGGACGGCATGGACCAGGTCGTCACGTCGTACGTCCTTCAGCAGGAAGCCGCTCGCGCCGGCGTACAGGGCGTCGTACACGTAGTCGTCGGAGTCGAAGGTGGTCAGCATGACTACCTTCGTCGTGGTGGTCGCGCAGATCGTGCGGGCCGCGGCCAGGCCGTCGACGCGCGGCATGCGCACATCGAGGAGAGCGACGTCGGGGGTCAACGAGCGGACCAGGGACACCGCGTCGGCGCCGTCGGCAGCCTCGCCGACGACCTCGATATCCGGTTGCGCGTCGAGGATCATCGCGAATCCACTGCGGACGAGCTCCTGATCGTCGGCGAGCACTACCCGGATCATGAAACCCCTACGGGACAAGGCAATCTGGCCCGCACCTCGAAACCACCACCGGTTCGCGGGCCGGCTTCCGCCGTACCTCCGCAGGCTGCGGCGCGTTCCCGGATCCCGATCAGGCCGTGCCCGCCGGGCGCCAGGTCGCCTCCTACTCCGTCATCGATGACCGAGACGTCCAGGTTGTCCTTCGACCAGTTGAGCCGTACGGCGACGTGGGTGGCATGGGCATGCTTCACGATGTTGGTCAGCGCCTCCTGGACGATGCGATAGACCGCGACCTCGGTGTCCGGTGGGACGGGACGCCGTACGCCGGTCTCCTCGAAGTCGAGACCTCTGGTGAGGTCAGGCAACGACGCCAACGTCGGTTGGGGCGCGCGATCCTCGCCGGCTTTGAGCACGCCGAGGAGTCGCCGGAGCTGGACCATCGCGTCCCGACCGGCGTCGGCGATCGCATCGAAGGCTCGCTCGGCGCGGTCCGGATCCGTGCGGACCACCACCGGCCCGGCTTCGGCCTGGACCACCATCAGGCTGACCGCGTGGGCGAGGATGTCGTGCATGTCGCGGGCGACCCGGGCGCGTTCCTCGGCGGCGGCGCGGGCGGTCTCGGCCACGCGTTCACGCTCCAACTGGTCGGCTCGCTCGCGGAGTGCCGCCGCGTGCTCGCGGTGGCTGCGTTCGAGCGAGCCGGCCAGGAACGCGGCGACCGGGAGCAGGCAGGTGAACATGAACTCGTTGAGGTCGTTGTGCTTCAGCAGCAGTGAGGCAGGCGGGAACGTGATCAGGATCAGGACGATCAGCAAGACCCGCTGCCAGCGCTTCCGTCCGAGGCTCGCGAGCGAGTAGATCGCGACCAGACCGCCGTACTGGAGGTTCTGCCCGGGCCGGTGGTGGAGCGAGACGAGTGTCGCGGCCGCGCCGACAACCACCATCACCGCGAACGGCGAACGCCGCCGCCAGAGCAACGGGATCACGGTCCCGAGCGTGAAGACGACGCCGAGCGCGGTGATTCCGTCCGGTGGCGGGTCGATGAACGGCACCGCGGACGCCGTCGCCACGGCGATCACGACGGCGACATCGATCACCCGGTCCAGGCCACGTGGTCCCGGAATGCCCAGGTCGGGTCGGGATTGCCAGCCACGGCCCAACCGCTCGAGTCCACCCACCGCATCAGTCTGACGTACGAGCCGCTCACGGACCTCGCTCGTACGACGGACATCGCGCGGCCGAGCTCCGTCGTACGAGGGATGTCGAGAAGGCGGCGGTCGCTCCGACGTTGCGGGTGATCAAGGTGATCGTCTATCGAGGAGAGATCGTGGCTGGTCCTGTGTTGAACAGTATGTTGATCGGCAGCACCGACCCGGAGCGGTTGAAGGCTTGGTATCGCGACGGGCTCGACGCCAAGGTCGACGGGTACGGGAACCTGAACGTCGGAGGCTTCGGGCTCGTGATCGAGCGGCGGGACGACGTTGCGAGCAAGACCGTCGAGCCTGGGCGGTGCATCGTGAACTTCGGTGTCGAGGACATCGAGGCGGTCGCCGCACACCTGCGGACGCTCGACGTCACGTGGCTGGTGCACCCCGAGGATCGGGGTGTCGGTTGGTTCGCGACGCTGATCGATCCGGACGGGAACTACGTGCAGCTCATTCAGATGAAGCCGGAGTACTACGAGGGCTTGTGAGGCAACAAGAAACCGTCCGCACCGGACTTGGGGGGCCGGTGCGGACGGTGTTGTTGTGTCGGTGGTTCTTGTGTCGGTGGTGTTGTCTCAGGCGCATTTGTGCTGGGGAGAAATGGTGGCAGGCGAGGAGCAGAACGCTCGCGCTCGCCTGCCACCCCGTGCCCGGTGAAGAGCACTGCCGGTTCCCTTTGGTGATCGAGGTGAGGTTCTCGACCTGGCCGCGTTCCGCGTGGGTTGTCTGGTGAGTACGGAACGCGAAAAGGGACCGGAGGTTTTCTCAGCGGGGTGCTACGTCCCACATGCGCTCGCCGGGCAGGGGGTCGGGGAGACGGTCAACGGCAGGCATCGGGTCGTTCGTGACCCGAAGACCGGCGAAGCGACGGCTCATGGCGTGGGCGTACCGCTCGGCCAACGCCGGCTCGGCGTTGTAGTCGGCGATCACGTGCTCACCGAACCAGACCCGCACGCGACGGCGCTCGACGGTCTGGGTGGCGGTGGCGGTTGTCACTGGTCCTCCTGGCAAATTCTTCGAGGTGATCGGCAGGGAATTCGCGGGCGAGCGCGGTGCCGGTGCGCCGAAGGTGTTCACCGTCACATCAGATGCAACGGAGCACCCACGCCGTTGGTCACGCCCCGATCTCGATTTGTCCGTCAACGGGCAAACTTTTTCGGACCAGCCAGATCCGAATTGTTCGACCCCTTGTTCGATTGTCTGCTCGGGCCAGGGAGTGGGGCTCGAGATTCATAGCGTTTCCTCAGCAAACGACACGCCGAGCTGTCGGAACGACTCCGTACGCTGGAGGCGTGACCATCGAAGACGCTGGTATCAAGCCTCCATCGGTCGATCCTGGGTTCGACGCTCAGGCGCTCGCGGTTCCTGAGCGGTCGACCGTCGGAGTCGTTCAGTCACCGACCCGGCCCGGCGCGACGGGCCTCGCCTCCGTCCAGACCGAGCACCTGATCGGCGACGTCGGCGACGCACTCCGGCTGCTGGACGCGGTAGAGCGCGTCCGTGGCCACGCGCACCCACTCATCCTCGGCCTGCAGGACGCGGTCGGCATGAAGATGCCGGCGGCGCTCGTACTGAACGCGATCGCCAACGGCCGGGACACCGCTGACGACGTCGCCGAGCAGGTCGGGATCACTTCCGGCGAGGCCGAGCTCGCGATCGTCGACCTGGAGGCACTCGGCATGGTTCGGACCACGCCGAAGCTCGCGGTCACCGGGATGGGCCAGGCCCGGCTCTCCCAGCTGGACGGCCTGACCGTCCGCGTCCTCGACGTCATCACGGGCATCCTCGGCCCGACCGATGCCGCCCACCTGGTCCGCCTGCTCCACACCGTCGCCGACGGTCTGGAGTCCGCGACCGTCGTCGCCGCCGTCACCGACGCGATCCCGCAGGCCGCCCTCCACAACTGATAGGCCGTGTCGAAATAGCTCGGACGGTCTCGACGTACCCGCGTCAGGTCGAACGAGGAGGAACAAGATGTTCAAGGACACGAAGGCGTTCAGCGGGTTCTCGGTGGACGACATCGAGGTGGCGAAGGCGTTCTACAGCGAGACGCTCGGGGTGGACGTCGGCGAGGCGAACGGGATGCTCCACCTGAACGTTGCCGGCGGCAACGCGATCCTGGTCTACCCGAAGCCGAACCACGTGCCGGCCGAGTACACCGTGCTCAACTTCCCGGTCGAGGACATCCGCGCGACCGCGCGTGCGCTCGCGGAGCGTGGGCTCACCTTCGAGCGGTACCGCGACGACCACGACGAGCTCGGGATCTCCGCCGGCGGCGGCCCACTGATCGCCTGGTTCAAGGACCCGGCCGGCAACGTGCTCTCGATCATCCAGGCGTGATTTTTCAGGCGTGACTTTTCAGGCCTGATTTTCAGGTCTGCGGGACGGTGTCGTTGTACTGGCCCAGGCGGCCGCTGTAGCGGACGCCGTTGCGGTAGGGCCAGGAGTACGGCGTACATCCGTGCATTCCCAAGGTCTGTTGCTGCATGACCGGCGCCGGCCGGCCGGGTCCCGGGCACAGCTCGTGGCCGTGGCCGAGCCGGTGACCGGTCTCGTGGTTGACCATGTACTGCCGGTACGCGGTCAGCGGCGCCTGGTAGTTCGGTACGGCGTGCGCCCACCGAGCGACGTTCAGTACGACGCGATCGCCGATCCGGCAGCTGGTGTAGCGATCCGGCCCGCCGCCGCAGTACACGTCCCGCGTCTGCGGCGTGACCAGCATCAGCTTGAAGTCGGGCGTCTGCTCCGGCCCGACCTGCTGGAACCGCCACACCCCCTGCGACGCCCAGCCCTGAGGGGCGCCGTACGTCGCCCGCACGAACTGGGCGAACGCGGTCGGGTCGACCCCGCGGATCCCGCGCTCGATCGCGAGCTGGAAGGTCATCAGCCTGCCCGCGGTGCCGATCACGCCGGGAGTGGCGGGCAGTACGGTGAACGAGTTCGGCCCGGTGATCGGGTAGGTGATCGCCGGATCCGATCGGGCCGGAATCTCGGCGAGGTTCGGCATGGTCGTGTTCCGCTGCGGCGTCGCACTCTGGGCGGGCCCGGAGTGGGTGGACTCCGGCTGCGTGGACTGGGCTGGCCGGCTCTTCGACGACGCGGCCGTGCGGGCCGGCGAGCTGTGGCGGGACAGCGGGCTGGCCGGGAGCTCGTACAGCACTCCGATCACGACCACTACCGCGATCGCCGACCCGATCGTCCTGAGTACAGTCCAGCGGCGCATTGGGTGAGCTCCTCACACCGCGCCCCGGTGGGCGCGTCCTCACTGCGTTCTTGCCCCTGTGCCCACAAACCCTTCTTCTCCCCCGGCTGGAGCCCGGAATCTCACCCTGCTGGTTCAGTCTCGAGATACCAGCCGCGAGGTGGGTCAGGCCTGGCGGAAACGCAGCGTCGGGAAGCGCGCTTCGGTGAAGCCGAGCGACCGGTAGAGGTCGAGGCCGTCCTCGGTCGCGTGCAGCTCGACGACGCCGACGGCGGCCTCGTCGCGGAACCAGTCCATCAGCGCGGTCACGCAGGCGCGCGCCAGACCGCGGCGCCGGAACTCCGGATCGGTGCTGACGTTGTACAGGTGACCGCGGACCGTGGTCAGGTCGCTCGGTCCTGGCGCGTGCACGAACACCGTGCCGGCCGCGCACGCGACCACGCCGGCCGCCGGGTCGTCGACGACGTACGCCGCGAAGGTCGCAGGCGAAGCGAGCTGTTCGCCGAACCACTCAAGCGCGATCCCCTGCCACAGCGCCTCCGGGTCGGTGCTCTCGTTGCTCAACCTCCCCCTCTCCTTGCCCTTCCTTCGTTCGTTCCCTCGTCCCTCCCCTTCTCCCTCTTTCTTTTCTTCCTTCCTGCTCTTGTTGCCCATGGCAGCGAACATCAGCCCGCGCAACCGGACCAGGGACTCCGCGTCGTCGGGGTTGGCTCGGCGTACCTGAATGTCGGCCACATCCGGAATCATGCCAACTTTTTGCCGGGTCAGTGAATCGAAGGGGATGGACGCGCGCTCGGGGGCCGCGCCCGCTGTGTCCTGCCCTGTATTGCACTGTCCTGTCGCCGCAAGACGAGTGGAGCCCATGTCCCCGAGCAGCAGAGCCCGTCGCGCATCACCCGGTCGAGCCCGCCGGTCCAAGCCCCGGCAACGGTCGGCGTTCGCTGCGCTGGCGCTGGCGGTCGTCGGGATTCTCCTGCCGGGTACGGCGTACCTGATCGCCCGGCGGACCCGGATCGGCGTCGTGATGACGACGATCAGCGTCCTGCTGTACGGCGCCGCCGCGTACGTCGGTCTCCGTCGGCGCGACGATGTGATCACCTGGGCGCTGGATCCGACGCTGCTGCTGTGGATGATCGCCGGGCTCGGCGCGATCGCGCTCACGTGGGTCGTCGTCCTCGTCACGTCGTACAAGATGTTGCGGCCGCTGACCGCGGGGGCCGGGGCGCGGGCGTTCGGGTCGGTGGTGATCGGGCTGGTGTGCTTCGGGCTCGCGGCCAGTACGGCGACGGGTGCGCAGTCGCTGATGGCGCAGCGCGATCTGGTCACCAAGGTGTTCTCGGGCTCGAAGTCGAAGAGCCAGACCGCTCCGAAGATCGACCAGAAGAAGGACGTCTGGGAGCAGCTGCCGCGGCTGAACGTGCTGCTGCTCGGCGCCGACGACGGCGCGGACCGCGACGGCACTCGCACCGACTCGGTGATGGTCGCGAGCATCGACACGAAGACCGGGAACACGTCGCTGATCTCATTGAGCCGGAACTGGATGCGGATGCCGTTTCCGGCGGACTCGCCGCTGCACAAGGCGTACCCGTACGGCTTCTACGATCCGAACGGGAAGCCCGACGATTCGAACCATTACCTGGACGCGATGTACCGGATCATCCCGCAGGAGCATCCGGGCATCCTGGGGCCGTCGGACAACGAGGGCGCCGACATCCTCAAGCTGTCGGTCGGTGAGGCGCTCGGCCTCAAGATCCACTACTACGTGCAGATCAACCTCGCCGGGTTCGCCAAGCTGGTGCAGGCGCTCGGCGGGATCACGGTCAACATCAACTACCCCGTCCCGGTCGGCGGCAACGACGACAAGAAGATCCCGCCAACGCGCTACCTCCAACCCGGTCCGAACCAGCACCTGAACGGCTACGAAGCCCTGTGGTTCGCCCGCGGCCGGTACCGGGTCCCGACCGCCGACGTAGCCCGGCAAGCACGGCAGCAGTGCACGGTCCAGGCGATCGTTCAACGCGCCACCCCGCAGAACGTCCTGGCCAACTACCAGGCGATCGCCAAGGCCGGCGAGCAACTGATCCGCACCGACATCCCGCAGAAGCTCCTCGGCGACTTCGTCACCCTGGGCCAACGCGTGAAGACCGCCAAGATCGCCAACATCGACCTGGACAAACAAAAGAACTACCCCAACGGCCGCAACCCCAACTACGCCGCCATGAGAACCCTCATCCAGCAAGCCCTCAACCCCACCACCAAACCCCACCGCCCCACAACCACCACCAAACCCCACCCCACCACCAAACCAACCACCAAACCCGCCGACCTGACCGAAGCCTGCGCCTACAACCCAGGCCCACCCCGCTAACCCGACCCGGGGTCAGGCGTAGCGGGTGCCTAGGCCTCCGTCTACGGGCCAGTTGGCGCCGGTGACGAAGGCGGCGGCGGGGGAGGCTAGGAAGCAGACGACTTCGGCTACGTTTTCGGGGGTACCGATGCGGCCTAGGGGGTGGACGCCCAGGGCCTTTTCGCGTTCGCCTTCGAAGGTGTTGAAGAACTCTTCGAGGAGGTCGGTGGCTATGTAGCCGGGGCTGACGGCGTTGACCCGGATGTTGTGAGGGGCGACGTCGAGGGCCAGGGATCTGGTCATTCCGACTAGACCGGCCTTGGCTGCGGCGTACGGGAACATGCCGGCGGTGGTGAGGTAGGAGTGGATCGACGCGATGTTCACGATCGCGCCGTGGCGGCTCTCAATCATGGGGGGCAGGACCTGGCGGGCCATCAGCCAGGCGCCTTTGAGGTCGACGTCGAACACGCTGTCCCACTCGGCCACGGACATCTTGGTGGCATCGGCGTACGCGTTCTTGCCGGCGTTGTTGACCAGCACGGTGAACGGCGCGCCCAGCTCGTCGGTCAGCTTCCCGGCCGCCTGCCGGATCGACACCTCGTCGGTGATGTCGCCGACCGCGCCCGCAACGCGAGCACCGGTGCCGGCGAGCTCGGCGGTCGTCGCGGCCAGCTGATCGGTCAGTACGTCGACCAGCCCGACGGCCGCACCTTCCTCCGCGGCCTTCATCGCCACCGCCCGCCCGATCCCGCGCGCGGATCCGGTCACCAGCACAACCTCGTTCGCCAGCCGTCCAGTCACAGTCGCCTCCTCACTCCGAGCCTATGACACGACCTGGTCCCGCTCGCGCTCCCGCCGCGGCGACGCTCGCGTACCGGTCAGCGGTTGCCCTTGGCATCGACCGACGCCGGGACCTCGCCGCGCTGGACAGCTCGTCGTACGACGATTGCACTGCGCGCATAGCGGCCCGCCCAGAACTGGGTGAGCTCGTACAGTCGTTGTCCGGTGCTTGTGTCGTCTGCGTGGGTTCATCGCGTACGGCTTCCGAACCGCCCGCATCAGGCGGGCCACCGCCGAGACAGATCCGGCCACACCTCGAGATCTCGCCGATCGAGCATCGAGTCGTGGATCGTGGTCAACGACACGCCCAACGTCCGCGACATAATCCACGACTCGAATATCCCGGCACGAACCAATCGCCACGACTCAACAACCCATCCCCACCAGCCCACCCCACCCCACCCCGGCCCCACACCGCCGGCCCGATTTCCTGGGTAGCCCACCCAAATTCGTGGGTCCGCCACTGATATCGGGGGTTCCACACCCGTATTCAGGGTCCGCATCCCCCGATTTCATGGGCCAACCCATGAAATCGGCTCAGCCTGGTCGGCGCGTCGAACTTCTACATCCAGTGCTCACCCGCCGGAGGGGGCAACACAGCCACGGCGCAGCGGTGACCGATCAGACCCACACACCCCGTCATAAGAGCCCGTTATCCTCTGACCCGATCGCCTGGGCCCAGGACAACCAGGTCCCGCTCGAGCTGAAAGAGGAGTCGTCGTGCCGATCACCGAGTTCGCGGTAGAGGGTCCGTATGGCCTGGCTGTCGGCAGCGGGGACGTGTGGGCGACGCTCGTCCACACTGGCGTCGTCGCCACCCGGTCCGGACGCCGGTTCGACCTGGACGCGCCGGACTCGCGGCCGAGCGTGATCGTCGCGGGACCGGACGACGCCGTCTGGTTCACCCGGAACGGCGACGACCGCGTCGGACGGATCGGGTACGACGGTGCCGTGTCGGCGGTCGAGATCACGGGCGCGCCGTACGGGCTGTGTGTGGGACCGGACGGGGCACTGTGGTGCACCTTGATGAATGCCGATCAGGTCGGCCGGATCACGGTCGACGGCACGGTGTCGACGTTCCCGATCGGGACGACGGGCGCGTTCCCGGCGATGATCACGAGTCTGGGTGACGAGCTGTGGTTCACGCTCAACCAGGGGAACGCGATCGGACGGATGAGCACGGATGGCGCGGTGACGACCTATCCCCTGCCGACCGAGGGTGCCGGGCCGGTCGGTATCAGCGCCGGGCCGCGCGGAGTCTGGTTCGTGGAGATCCTCGCGGATCAGGTCGGCCGGGTCACGGCGGACGGGAAGCTCGAGGAGTTCGGTCTGCCGGCGGGCTCCAAGCCCCACGCTGTCGTCGCGACGGACGATGGCGGATGCTGGATCACCTTGTGGGGCGCGGAAGAACTGATCCGATTGGATGCCGAGGGCAACGTTGTCGAACGGCACGACCTCGGCGAGGGCTCCGAGCCGCACGGCCTGACCGTCGACGCGGACGGTTCGGTGTGGGTCGCTCTGGAGAAAGGTGCTGTTGCTCACGTCGAGCCGGAGGAGTGAGGGGGTTCACTCGCTGGAGTGAGGACCGCGGGCCGTCGGTGGGTGGACAGTGGAGTCGTGACCACCTTGGTGGGGAGAAGGACGGCTGCACCGCGGGTCCGGGACGTGCTAGCGGTGGGGCGACCGGCGTTCTGGGTGGTGTCGGTCGTTCCGTACTACGTCGGGATCCTGCTCGCCACGCACCGGCTCGTGCCGCCGCTGGAGGACTGGCCGCGGCTGATCGTGGGCGCGGTGGTGATGGGTCCGCTGGTCTGGCTGGCGGTCCTCGCGGTCAACGATGCGTACGACCTGCCGGGTGACCGTCTCAACCCGCGCAAGGCGAAGTCGCCGCTGCTCGACGGCCGGATCACTCTGCGCGCGGCCAAGCGGCTCGCGTTCGCGGCCGGAGTCGCGGCGGTCGGGCTGAGCCTGCAGGTCGGAGTCGTGTTCGCGCTTGGCGTGCTGCTGGCCGTCCTGCTCGGGTACGCGTACAGCGTGCCGCCGGTCCGGTTGAAGACCCGGGCCGGCTTCGATGTCGCGGTCAACGCGCTCGCCCTCGGCGCCTTCGGACCGTTGGCCGGCTGGGCCGCGATCAATCCGGACCTGAGCGACTTCCCGTGGCTGATGGGCCTGCAGGGCACGCTCGCCGCGGTCGGTCTCTACCTCCCGACCACCCTCGCCGACCTCGAAGCCGACCGCACCGCGGGCTATCACACGATCGCGGTCCGCTTCGGCGCACGCACGACGTTCCTGATCGGGTACGGCGCCTGGATCGCGGCGGCGGCGCTGTCCGTGGTCCTGGCCGCGACCGGCACGATCATCCCCCGCGGCATGCTCGCCCTCGAAGTGGTGATGGTCCCGGTCCTGGTCGCGGCGTACCCGAAACTGATCGGCCCGCGCCAGTCGTTCAAAGGCATCATCGTGCTGGCGGCCCTGTTCCTCTTCCCCTGCGGCACGTTCGCGCTCACCTACACCGGCGTGCTGTCGATCTGACAGTACTGTTACATTAGATCTAACAGCACTGTTAGATCTGGGGAGCGCAGCATGTATCCGGAGACCGAGCCGTACGATCACGGCCTGCTAGACGTCGGCGACGGCAATCGCGTCTACTGGGAGGTCTGCGGGAATCCGGACGGCAAACCAGCGCTGGTGATCCACGGCGGCCCGGGATCCGGAGCCGCGCCCGGGTGGCGCCGGTACTTCGATCCCTCGAAATACCAGGTCGTCCTGGTCGATCAGCGCAACTGCGAGCGCAGTACGCCGGACGCCGCCGAGCCGGATGTGGACCTCAGCAAGAACACCACCTGGACCCTGATCGCCGACTTCGAGCAACTCCGCCAACACCTCGGGATCGAGAAATGGTTACTCCTCGGCGCGTCCCACGGAGCCACACTCGGACTCGCGTACGCCGAGAAGCATCCGGAGGCGGTCTCGGAGATCGTGCTGTTCAGCGTCACGAACACGACCCGGCGCGAGGTCGACTGGGTTACCCGGCAGATGGGCCGGGTCTTCCCCGAGGAGTGGGCGCGCTTCCGTGACGGCGTGCCGGCGGATCAGCGGGACGGAAACCTTCCGCTCGCCTACAGCAAACTGCTGCACGACCCGGATCCCGCCGTACGGGCGAAGGCCGCGCGGGACTGGTGCGACTGGGAGGACACCCATGTCCGCACGCATCCAGGGTGGCGGCCCGACACCCGGTACGACGATCCCGTCTTTCGGCTGCGGTTCGCGCGGCTCGTCACTCACTACTGGGGTCACGCGGCCTGGCTGGAGGAGGACGTGCTGGTCCGCGAGGCCGGTCGGCTGGCCGGGATTCCTGGGGTGTTGATCAACGGCCGGCTCGATATCAGCAGTCCCGCGGATATCGCCTGGCGGATGGCTCAGGCCTGGCCGGACGCGGAATTGCATCTGGTCGACGGGGAAGGGCACGGCGCAGGTGGAAGTAACACCCAAATTCTTGTGCTCGCGGCACTGGACCGGTTCGCCACGCGGAAGTGATTGAACGCGGCAAAGATTTGATCACTGATCTTTACAGCGGTCGAGGACAGCGGGAACGCTAGGGTCCCATGACCTTGACCCGCCCCGAGCTCGAGACCGTCTACACCCTCAGCCGGTCCGACATCGCGCGCTTCGCCGAGCACGGCTTCGTCAAGCTGAAGAACGTTCTCAGCCCCGACACGATCGCGGCCTACGAACCGGAAATCACCGGCAAGGTGATCGAGTTGAACACCCAGCACCTGCCGCTGGAAGAGCGCGACACCTACGGGAAGGCGTTCCTGCAGGTGATGAATTTGTGGCAGGACAGCGAGCGGGTCCTGGAGTTCGTTTCGTCGCCGCGGCTGGCGAAGATCGCGGCGCAATTGCTCGGGGTCGCGTCGGTTCGGCTGTACCACGATCAGGCGCTCTACAAGGAGTCCGGCGGCGGCGTGACGCCGTGGCACGCGGACCAGTACTACTGGCCGTTCCGGACCGATCGCTGTGTGACGGTGTGGGTGCCGCTGCAGGAGACGCCGATGGAGATGGGTCCGCTGTCCTTCGCGGCGGGTAGTCACGTGTTCGAGCACGGCCGGGACCTGCCGATCAGCGACGAGTCCGAGCGGATCCTGCAGGAATCGCTGGCGGAGCAGGAGTTCCCGGAGGTCTCCGAGCCGTACGAGCTCGGCGAGGTCAGCTACCACCTCGGCTGGACGTTCCACCATGCGCCGGCGAACGAGACCGACGTACCCCGCCGGGTGATGACGATCATCTACGTCGACGCCGCGATGGAGATCGCCCACCCCGTCAACGGCATGCAGGAGTCCGACCTCGCCCACTGGATGCCGGGCAACAAACCCGGCGAACTCATCTCCTCCCCGTTCAACCCGATCCTGTACTGACCCACACGTTCGTAGGATCGGTGCCATGGAACCGATGAGCCGGGTGATCGTCCTCGACGAACAGTTGCCCGAGGCACTCGCCGTTCAGCGCGTCGAGGTACGACGAATCACCATGCAGCCTGGTGTTGCGGCCGGTGCCCACGTCCACAACGGGCCGGTCTTCGGCAGCATCGAGTCCGGCTCGGTGAGCTATCAGCAGGCCGGCGGCGCTGAGCAGACCCTCCGCGCAGGCGACGTCTTCTACGAGCCTGCGGGCATCGAGATCACCCGCTTCGACGCCCTCGACGAGGGTGTCACCTTCCTCGCCTACTTCCCGCTGACGCCTGGCCAGGAGCCCGCGATCACCTCGCCCTAATCTCCGTCCAGCGTCCGCTTCTGCGGGTAGATGGTTTCGCCGCGGGACAGTTGCTCGACGAATTGGGCGATCCGGTTCGCTCTGGTCTCGGGGCGTTTGAGTGTCGTGACGCGGTAGATCACCGCGAACCGGTTCGCACTGGTCAGGATGTCGAACATCGCTTGGGCTCGTGGCTCCGCGGCCAGCGCGGCGGCGAGGTCGGCGGGGATCTCCTGCCGGGAGGAGGCGTCGTACGCCGCGTCCCAGCGCCCGTCGGACTTGGCACGGTCGACCTCGGCGTGGCCGGCCGGCCGCATCCGGCCTTCCTCGACCAACCGGGCGATGATCCCCACGTTGCGCTTCGACCACATGCTGCGAGCGCGTCGCGGTGTGTACCGCTGGATGAAGGTCTGCTCGTCGCGGCCCTTGCGCTGGCCGTCGATCCAACCGTGGCACAAGGCTTCATCGAGGGCCTCGTCGTACGTGAGGCTGGTCGGGTCGGTGACGTTCTTCTTCGCGAGCACCAGCCAGATGCCGTCCGAGACCTGATGGTTCTCGCCGAGCCAGGCTCGCCAGGCGGCCGCGTCCACAACGATCAACTCCGCCGTCATGACGCTGCCGCCCGGTAGCGCGCGGCGAGGTGGGCGGCCGCGTCCTTCAGTTCCTGGGGACCGACGAACTCCAGGTCGGACTCGAACATGCCGAAGGTGGCGGCCAAACCGGTCCATGACCAGGCGGTGAGGATGAGCCGGCAGGTGGTCGGGGTGATCTCCTCGACGATCGCGCCGCGGCCGGCCCACTGCGCGATGTCGGACGCCTTCGCCTGCAGGATCGCCTCACCGCGGCACGTCATCTGGCTGCCGGTCTGGAACCGGCTGGAGATGTACGTCGCCACATCCGGCGCGGGCAACTCCCGTGGGGTGAATCGCGGCCCGGTCGGGGTTTTCGGCACCATCCGGTCCACCCGGAAGGTCCGCCAGTCGTTCCGGTCCAGGTCCCACGCGACGAGGTACCACCGACCACCCCAGGTCACCAGGTGATGCGGCTCGACCTTCCGCGGCGGCACCCAGTCCTGGTCCGACTGCACCGATGCCGGGTAGTCGAACCGCAGCACCTCACGCGCCCGGACCGCCGTACCGATCGCCATCAGGTGCTCCGCGTCCACCTTCGTACGGCGGGTATCGGCGTACTTGTCGACTGTCGTCACCTGGAGCGCGTCGACCCGTTGCCGCAACCGCGCCGGCATCACCTGACGGACCGTCGCGAGTGCGCGCAACGCGCCCTCCTCGATCCCGGCGACCGTGGTCGTCGCGGTCTGCAGGGCGACCGCGACGGCGATCGCCTGGTCGTCGTCGAACAGCAGCGGCGGCAGCTCGGCGCCTGCGTCGAGGCGGTAGCCGCCGTCCGGTCCCTTGGTGGCGCGCACGGGGTAGCCGAGGTCGCGCAACCGGTCGACGTCGCGACGGACCGTGCGCGGGCTGACCTCGAGTCGTTCGGCCAGCAGTGCGCCCGGCCAGTCGCGGCGGGCCTGGAGCAGGGACAGCAGCGAGAGGAGTCGGGCCGAGGTCTCGGACATGACCTCAGATTGCCACGAGTACCGGTCAGGTGCTGTCCGCTATGTCAAGCGGCGGGCGAGGTCGGCCAGGATGTCGTCGGCGTCGATCGGGGTCCCGCGGTAGCCGATGTACTTGTCGGGCCGGACCACGAAGGCGGATCCGTTCTCGATGCCGTACTGCCGGTGAGCGGTCCGGTCCGGGTCGGCGAGCATCTTGGGATGGTCGGCGTACCGGCCGGCGCTGATCACGCGCGCGACGACCAGACCCGGGTACGTCGTCTCGATCCGTTCGGCCAGCCGGGTCAGCTCGACGGCGTTCGCGGCGCCGTCGTCCCAGCCGGTGAACAGCAGGACGGTGTGGTGCGTGCCGCGGAGCACGTCGTACATGCGTCCCTCGCCCAGCGTCACCTCGCGGGCGCGCTCCCCCGGTGCGACCGCGTCACCCCAATGGCCTCCGGTCTCCGCGTTGAGTGGGCTCTCCGGGTACGAGAGGTGGAGCTCGGACAGCAGCCCGGCCAGGAAGCGACGACTCGACTTCGCTTGCAGCACACGGCTCCCGACCCCCGGCAGCACGTGCTCGCGGATGAACTTCATCGGCGACTGCTGGCCGGAGATCACCGAGAACATCCGGTCGGTGGTCTTCAGCAGCCGCCGGCCGATCGGATGCCGGTCGGCCTGGTAGCTGTCCAGCAGGCGATCGGCCGCCGCACCGGTTGCCACGCCACGCTCGATCAGGGCGAGCTTCCAGGCCAGGTTGTAAGCATCCTGGAGCCCGGTGTTCATACCTTGCGCGCCGGCCGGACTGTGCACATGTGCCGCGTCACCGGCGAGGAAGACCCGGCCGTCCCGGTAGCGCGGCACTCCACGGCGGTGGATCCGGTACCGGCTGACCCAGTACTCCTTGACCACTCGCGTCGGGTACGGGATCCGGGCGTCGATCATCGCCTGGAACTCCTCGTGGGTCGGCTCGCTGTACTCCGCGCTGGGCCCGTCCTCCTTCGCCTTGACGTTGCCGAAGATACGGAACCGATGCTCACCGGGCATGTTGAACGCGGCGAAGATCCCAGCCTTGGAGATGAAGACATAGAGCTCGTCGTCCGGCAGCTCCCAGTCGAGCTCGGCGTCGGCCATGATGAATTCTTCGTGGTACGTCGCACCCTCGAACGGGATCCCGGTTGCCTCGCGCACCTTGCTGTGGGCACCGTCGGCACCAATGACCCAACCGGCCCGGATCTGCTCGGTACCACTGTCGATCCGATGGACAGTGACCGTGACGCCGTCGTCGTCCTGGACCACATCGGTGACGGCCATCCCGCGGTCGACCTTGACACCCAGCTCCGACAGATGGTCGGTCAGGATGCGCTCGGTGTCGTGCTGGGAGATGGTGAAGCCGTACGGATACTCGCTGTGCGTCTCCGGACCGTCGAGCAAGCCCAGGAGCTCGATGCGGACGTGATTCTCCTGGCTGTAAACGGCATTCAGCGCCTTGACGATGCGACCGGTCTGCAGGACCGGCTCGGTCAGACCGATGTCGTCGTACAGCTCGAGCGTCCTGGACCAGGTGATCAGAGCGCGGGAGGTCGTCGCCGGCGCCTCGGCCCGGTCGATGATCCGCACCTGCGTCCCATGTCTGGCCAGCTCACCCGCGGCCATCAGCCCGGTCGGTCCGGCGCCGACCACTAGTACCGGTACGTCCCAGTCAGTCATTCCGACCCTCCTGAATTCATCGGTTGATGAATTCATCCTACGCTGCGTGATCCGGCCAGACAACTTCGGTGACGAGAACCACCTCGGGTGGAGGCCAGGACCTGTCCTCTACTGCTGGAAAGGTCGTGCCCATCAACCTCACTGAAGGAGACATCGTGATCAGCACACGAGAGCTCACCCGGGACTTCGTGGTGAGCCGGACCGAGACCGTGCATGCGGTCCGCGGCATCAGCCTCGACGTCGAACCAGGTGAACTGGTCGCCGTCCTCGGCCCGAACGGCGCCGGCAAGACCACGACCCTGCGGATGCTCACCACCCTGATCACCCCGACGTCGGGGACCGCGACGGTCGCCGGGTACGACGTGACCGCGCATCCCAGCCAGGTTCGTCGTCGGATCGGGTATGTCGGTCAGGGCAACGGCGCCGGTCACCAGCATCGGGTCGGGGACGAGCTCGTCGGCCAAGGCGTGATCTACGGACTCGATCGGCGAGCGGCCAAGCGTCGTACGGCCGAGCTGGTCGAGGCGCTCGAGTTGACCGACCTGGTCAACCGCAAGGTGTCGGAGCTGTCCGGCGGTCAGCGGCGGCGGCTGGATGTCGCGATGGGACTCGTGCACGCGCCGTCGCTGCTCTTCCTCGACGAGCCGTCGACCGGGCTCGACCCGCAGAACCGGGCGAACCTGTGGGACCACATCCTGCGGATGCGCGAGCAGTACGCGATGACGATCGTGCTGACCACCCACTACCTCGACGAAGCCGACTCGATGGCCGAGCGGGTGGTTGTCGTGGACAACGGTCGGGTGATCGCGGACGACACCGCCGACGCCCTGAAGGCCAAGCTGGCGGGAGATCGGATCGCGCTGACCGTTGCTCCGGCCAATCTTTCACGGCTTGCGATCTTCGCCGAGAAGTTGCCTGGGGCTCGTGAAGTGGTTGCCGTTGGCGACGAGCTCAGCGTGCGGGTCGCGGACGGCCCGGCGGCACTGCCCGAACTGATCACGATCGCCCAGCAGAACGGCGTACCGGTGGCTGCGGCGCAGGTCCACCGGCCGACGCTCGACGACGTGTTCCTCAACCTCACCGGACGCACCCTGCGCGAAGACGGAAAGGCAGCCTGATGACCACCCTCACACTTCCGACGACTCCTACCACCACTGCCCAGCAGCAGTCGTCGCGGAACCTGATCCGCGACATCCGGATCGTGATGACGCGTGAGCTGAAACCGGTGCTCCGTGACCCGTTCTCCTTGCTGTTCGGGATGATCCAGCCACTGGTGTTCCTCGGCCTCTTCGGTCCGCTGCTCTCCGGATCGATGGGTGGCGCACTGGGCGGCAACGTCTGGCAGTGGTTCGTGCCGGCGATCCTGGTCATGACCACGCTCTTCGGTACGTCGACCACCGGCTCGAACCTGCTGTTCGAGTTACAGACCGGCGCGCACGAACGGATGCTGGTCACCCCGCTGTCCAGGTCGTCGCTGCTGATCGGCCGGGCACTGAAGGAGATGGTGCCGCTGTTCGGGCAGGCGGTGATCGTGATCGCCGTGATGACGCCGTTCGCGTTCGATCTGCATCTCGGTGGTGCATTGGTCGGTCTGGCGTTGCTCGCGGTGTTCGGGATCGGCTTGGGCTCGTTCAGCTACGCGCTCGCGATCGCGGTGCGCAAGCAGGACTGGATGTTCTGGGTCGTGCAGCAGACCTTCCTGTTCCCGCTGATGATCCTGTCCGGCATGCTGCTCCCGCTCGAGAGCGGTCCGGGCTGGATGAAGGTCGCCGCCCATTTCAACCCGCTCTCGTACGTCGTCAACGCCGAGCGGACCCTGTTCTCCGGCGATGTGCTGACCAGCTCGGTGGCCTGGGGTTGGCTGGCCGCGATCGTCACCGCCATCCTCGGCCTGGCCGTCGGCATCCGAATGATGCTCCGCTCAGCCGCTTGACCCCTGCCGACAAGCAGACGAAACCCTCGCACCTTAAAGGTGGGCGCGAGGGCTTCTGTCTCTTTCCTACCGGCTACTCCGTCCAGACTCCGGTGGTGGCGGTTTCGCGGGACCAGTCGGCGAAGCTGCGGGGGGCTCGGCCGAGGACCTTCTCGACGCCGTCGGAGACGTACTCGGAGCGGTGGTTGCGGATGACGGCGAAGAGGTCGCGGACGGCCTCGGCGTCTTCCTGGGTGAGGCCTTGCTCGATCAGCTCGCGGACGTGGGCCTCCGGTTCGAGGTCGACGTACCCGATCGGTCGGCCGGTCGCGGTGGAGAGGAGTTCGGCGACCTCGGTCATCGTCAGCGGGCGTGGGCCGGACAGAGCGAGGATCTGGCCGGTGTACGCCTCGTTGAGGAGGGCCTCGGTCATCACGTCGCCGACGTCGTTGGTGTCGATCCAGGCTTCGGCGCCGGTGCCGGCCGACAGCCGGATCTCGCCCGCCAACACGTGGTACCGCAGGAAGTCCTCACTGAAGCCCTGGGCGAACCACGCCGGTTGCACGATGGTCCAGTCCGCGCCACTCGCCTGGACCGCGTGCTCCAGATCGAGCTGGCCGTCGTACACGGCGAAGTCGCGTCCCGGACTGCCGACGCCGCGGCCGGACAGCAGCACCACGCGGCGGAGCCCTTCGGCTGCGGCCTGCTTGACGAAGCGGCCGGCCTGGGCGAGTCCGGTCGGGCCGACCGGAGGCGCGAGGTACGCCGTGTCCGCGCCGGCGATCGTGGGTGACCAGGTGCTCTCGTCATACCAGTCGAAGCGCTGCGCGCTGGAGCGGGACGCGAGCCGGTACGGGATGCCGCGGGCGTCGAGCTGCGCGGCGACGCGGCGGCCGGTCTTGCCTTTACCACTGAGGATGAGGATCGGTGTCGTTGTCATGGGACTAGTTCATCGGGATTCGATGAGACAAACCATGGCTGTTCGTCCCAGTTCGATGTTCGTGACGCTCATCTGGGGTTAGGGTTGGGGCATGGACGTACTCGACGATCTCCTGGCCGGGACCCGCGCACGGGACGGGGTCTTCAACCTGACGATCATGGAGCTGCCGTGGGCGATCGAGATCCGCGACGAGGCGCCGCTCGCGCTGGCCACCCTGGTCCGCGGGTCGGGCTGGGTGACGCGCGACGGCTCCGAGCCGGTCTGGATGGGCCAAGGCGATGTCGCGATCTTCACCGGGCCTTCGCCGTACGTCGTCGGAGACAGTGTCGAGACCGCGCCACAGTTGCGGATCCATCCGGGTGGCGCGTGCGAACCGTTGCCCGGGGCACCGGCCGACTACTCGGCACGCCTTGGGGTGCGGACGTTCGGCAGTCGCGCGTCGGGTGAGGTGATGGTTGCCAGCGGCACCTATCAGCTCGCCGGTGATGTCGGCCGGCGGCTCGTCACCGCGCTCCCGTCGGTGCTCGTCGTACCGGCCGAGGATGTCGCGGGGCCGGTGATGGACATGATCATCGGCGAGATCCAGCGGGATGCGCAGGGGCAGCAGACGGTGCTGGACCGGTGGCTCGATCTTGCCCTGATCACCACGTTGCGCGCGTGGTTCGAGCGGCCCGAATCAGTGGCGCCGGGGTGGTACCAGGCGCAGACGGATCCGATCGCCGGCTCCGCCTTGCGACTGCTGCACGAGGATCCGGCGTACCCGTGGAACGTCAGCGAGCTCGCCGACCGGGTCGGGGCGTCGCGCGCATCGCTGGCTCGTCGGTTCACCGCACTCGTGGGTGAGGCGCCGATGAGCTACCTCACCGGCTGGCGGATCACCCTCGCGGCCGATCAGTTGCGCTCGACCAAGGACACCGTCGAGACCATCGCGCGGCGGGTCGGGTACGCGAACGCGTTTGCACTGAGCGTTGCCTTCAAACGCGTTCGCGGTACGACGCCGACCGCGCATCGACGGGCTGCTTAGCCAAGAGTCGCCTGCAGGAACGCGAGCGCCTGCGGCCACGCCAACCGATAGGCGGCGGCGTTCACCTCGTCCTCCTGACGAGACTTGTGGGTGAAACCGTGCGCCGCGCCGGGGAAGTAGTGGGTGAACGTCGCGCCCGTCGTCCGTGCCTGCAGGACAGTCTGCAGCGTCTCGAAGTCGGCATTCGGTACGGCGGCGTCCGCGCCCGGGTAGCTCACCAGCACCGGCGCGGTGATCCCGGCCGACTCGGCGATCGCGTCGTACGTGTGATGCGGCGGCAGGTTCGACGGAACGGTCGGGTGGAACGCGGTGACGTTCGCGACCCGCTGATCCCGCGCCGCGAGCAGGAACGCGAACCGTCCGCCGAGGCACCACCCGATCACACCGACCTTGTCGCATCCCAGCTCGCCGGTCAGGTGGTCGAGCAACTCGACCTGCTGACCCAACGCGGTGTCGTCGTTCATCTGCCCCAGCTGCGCACTGAGCTCGTCCCGCGTCGAGTTGTCCAGGCTGTTCCCGTCGAACGGATCCCACACCAGGGCTGTGATCCCCTCCCCCGCCAACTCATCGGCCCACTCCCGCAGCTGCGCGCCGATCCCGGTGATCATCGGCAACAACAACATCCCGGCCTTACCCGCTCGAGCCAGGTACGCCTTCTGCTCGCCAACCTCCACAGTCACACCCATGCGCGCATCGTAGCCCCGCCCCAACCCCCGCCTCCGTCCCCGCCCCGCGGCTCCGACGCCCCTTCCCAAGGCCGACTTTGTGCACGAGATCCGTACGCCGCGAGCCGCAGAACACGGATCTGGTGCACAAAGTCGAACCTACTTCCGGTATCTGGGTCGGGTGTGGGTGGGCGGGGGTTTGGGGTGGGCGGGGGTTGGGGTGGGGCGGGCGTTGGGTTGGGGTGGGGTGGGTGTTAGTTGGTGGGGTTTCCGAACCAGGTGCTGAGGTGGGGGGTCAGGTCGGATTGGGTGGTGCCCAGCCAGGCGACGTAGCCGTCGGGGCGGAGGAGGACGGCGGGGGTGTCGAGGTCTTCGCTGGTGTCGACGACGTGGTCGACGCGGTCGGACCAGCCTGCGTTTGAGAGCTGGCCGGTTTGGTCCAGGAGGAGGCCGCGGCCTTGGTGCATCAGGCCGTAGAGGTGTCCGCTCTTGAGCTCGATGTCGCGCAGCCGCCGGCCGAGAAGTTCCGGACCTTCGCCGAAGTCGTAGCGGATGCCGAGGCCGGTGATCATCTCGATCAGGAACTTGTGCACGTCCTCGAAGTCCATCAGCTTTGAGACCAGACGTCGTACCGACTGCGCGGACCGCTCCGGCGACATGAGCACGGACTGGGCGCGAGTGTTCTCCAGTACGTCGTTCGCGACCGGATGCCGCTCCGTGAAATAGGTGTCCAGCAGGTCGTCCGGCGCCCAGCCCGCGACCGCTCCGGCCAGCTTCCAGCCGAGGTTGAACGCGTCCTGGATGCCGAGGTTGAGCCCCTGCCCACCGAGCGGCGGGTGGACGTGCGCCGAGTCACCGGCCAGGAAGACCCGACCGACCCGGTACTGCTCGGCCAGCCGGGTCGCATCACCGAATCGCGACAACCACTGCGGCGAGTGCACACCGAAGTCGGTCCCTGCGTGGGCCTGCAACTGCTCTTTCAACTCATCCATGGTCGGCGGGATCGTGCGGTCCTCCGCGACATCCGCAGCCGGTACGACGACGCGGAACAGCACCCCGCCTCCGACGGACGGCCCGATCCCGAAGCCCAGGTTGGTCTTGCGGACCTCGGTCACGATGGCCGTCATTTCGTCCTGCGGAATCCCGATCTCCATCTCACCCAGCAGCCACTGCTTCTGCGGCGGCTCCCCTGGAAAGTCGATGCCGACCAACTTCCGCACCGTACTGCGGCCGCCGTCGCAGCCCACCAGATAGCGTCCGCGAACCTCCGTACCGTCGGCCAACTCGGCGGTCACGCCGTCGTCGTCCTGGCTGAGACCAACCACCTCGCTGCCGCGGCGGATCTCGGTGCCGACCTCGGCGGCGTGCTCGGCCAGCAGTCGCTCGGTGAAGGTCTGCGGAATCCCCAGCGTGTACGGGTGCGAGGTGTCCAGCTCGGGCCGCCGGTCCTTGGCGATGCCCGCGAAGAAGTTCCCCACCGGGTACTTCGTTCCGAGCTCGAGGAACCGCTCCAGCAGACCGCGCTGCTCCATGATCTCGACCGTGCGCGCGTGGATCCCCAGCCCACGGACCTCCTTGGCCTGTTCCGGGTTCCGCTCCAGGACGACCACGTTCACGTCGTGCAGCCGCAGCTCGGCCGCGAGCATCATGCCGGTCGGTCCGCCGCCGGCAATGATCACGTCAAACATCAAACCCCCCAGTAGACATCGCTTTCCTGCGGGGTGCGACCCGCAGGGTGTGACGTACGAGCGACGATTCTCCGGCACGACCTGGGCCTTGCGGCAAGTCCCCCAGTGCGGTATAACCTGAAAATGCAGGGAGATTCCTCTCCCTGCATTTTTGTTGCCCGCTGCAACGATCTGCTTCTGCGCAGATCTATTTCTGGGCAGATCTATTTCTGCGCAGAGCTACTTCTGGGCGGCCAGCATCCGCAGTACCGCCGCGTTGACCAGCACGAGGATCAACGCCGAGAAGATGAGCAGGGCAACATCGGCCGGCAGGAACGCCAGGCCCAGGCCGATCGCCAGGACCGGGATCGCCAGGCCCGCGTAGGCAATCAGGAACAGCGCTGCCAGGACCTCACCACGCGAGCTCGGCGCGGCGAGCGACGCGGCCGTGGCCACCGCGCCCCGGAAGACCAGACCCACCCCGGCACCAGCGACAACTCCGCCGACGATGAAGATCCACAGACTCGGCAGAAGTCCGCCGACCGCCACTCCGATCAGCCCGACCGACATCGCGACAAGTCCGAGGCGCAGCTGGTGCGGACGGGTCAGGCGAACGAAGACCACCTGGCTTCCGGCACCGGCGATGAAGACTGCGAACGTCACCACTCCGGCGAGCACCCGGGAGGTGTGGTGCAAGGTGCCGGCCAGGAACGTCGGAGCCAGCGACGTGAACAGCCCGAAGATCGCGAACGCCGCAAACGCACCGATCGCCGATGCGAAGAACAGCGGCTTGGCCGACGCCGGCAACGCCACCCGCTGCGGCCGGTACGCCGGCCGCTCCTCCTGCCGCTCCACCGTCTCCGGCACCAACGCGATCCCCACCGCGCTCAACAGCAGCAGAACAAGGAAGATCTCGTACGGGCGCTCGAGCGGCAAGTCGACGTACTGGGCCAGCAGGCCACCCACCAGCGGTCCGAACGCGAGTCCACCGAGGTTCACCATGCTCGAGATCAACGCGGACCGGCTCGGATCCTCACCAGGCCGCGCGACCTGTCGCAGCTCGGACAGGTGCGCGGTGGCGGTCGCGGTCAGGACGCCGACGCCGATCCCACAGATGAAGCGCGCGAGCAGCAGACCGGGGACGTCCTGCCACACCAGGAACACGACCGCAGACAACGCCTCGGTCAGCACTGCCAGCAGCGCAACTCGCCGCCGCCCGAGCCAGTCACTCACATGGCCGGCCAAGTAGAGCGAAGCCATCACACCGACCGCGTAGCTCGCGAAGATGATCGTGATGACGTACGTCGGGAACCCGTCGCGGTGCTGATAGATCGCGTACAGCGGTGTGGGGACCGTGGAGAACGCCATCGTGGTGAGGAAGGCGGCGGCGATCATCCAGAAGCCGGGGCCGTGGGACAAGCGCACTCGTGCAGTGGATCCGAGCGGACGCGCATCAGTCAAGGTGGACACAACTTCATGGTCGCGCGCGCGATCTATCGAGTCCAACGAAAGTTCTTGCATGCTCTTATCGATAGGTCCGATAATTGAGGCGTGGACAGTCGACAGCTCGAGTACTTCGTCGCCGTCGCGGAGGAGCTGAGCTTCACGCGGGCGGCGCGCCGGCTCTACACGGTCCAGTCCAGCGTGTCGGCCGCCGTACGAGCGCTCGAAACGGATCTGAAGACGACGCTGTTCGATCGGTCGACCCGCCGGGTCGCGCTCTCCGCGGCCGGGCAGGCGTTGCTGCCGGAGGCGAAGGCTGCGCTGGAGGCGTTGGACCGGGCTCGGGCCGCGGTCGAGGAGGCGTCGACCGGGCTGCGGGGCAACATCCGGATCGGCACGCTGGCGAGGCTGAGCTTGGTCAACCTGGCCGAGCTGCTGGGTGCGTTCCACCGGAAGTACCCGCTGGTCGACGTACAGGTGGCGACGTCGCCGACCGGATCGACTGGTCTCGCGGAGGACGTACGACACGGCCGGCTGGATGTCGCAATGGTCGGCCTGACGAAAGCGGAGCTGTCCGGACTCGAGATTCGGGACGTCGCGACCGTGCCGTTCGTCGTACTGCTGCCGTCGTCGCATCCGCTCGCCGGCGAACCAGCGGTTCGGCTGGAGGAGTTGAAGGACGAGCGGTTCGTCGACATGCCGCGCGGATTCGGCAACCGCAGCATGGTCGACCGCGCCTTCGAGAACGTCGGCCTGCCGCGACGGGTCCAGGTCGAGGTGCCGGAGCTGACCACGATCCCGGACTATGTCCGCGTCGGCCTCGGGGTCGCCGTCGTACCCGAGCTGGATCTGGACGCCGCCCCCGACGTCGCCCGGCTTCCCCTCGCGGACGCCGAGCTGAGCTGGACGTTGTCCGTGATCACGCTCAGCGGCCGGCGACCGAGTAGGGCGGTCACCGCCCTACTCGATCTCATCGCGGAAAGCACCCATCGGCCCTATTTTTAAGCGGCCCAGTTTTAAGCGGCCCAGTTTTAAGCGGCCCAGTTCTAAGCGGCCCGGATCTGCCAGTCGGACAGCTCGTTGTAGCGGCGGAGCATCGCGACTCCGGAGAGCCATCCGGTCCAGGCGCCGTACGGCGGGGTGGACTCGTCGAACCCACTCATCACGAACGTGAGCCGGGTCTTGCCGTCGGACTCGGCGAGCTCCCAGGTGCTGATGCCGGCCGGGCCCCAGTCCAGCGCCATCTTCTGGCCCTCGACCAGGTCGACGATCTCCACGCCCGGTCCGGCGTCGAAGCCGCCCATCACGAACCGGCCGCCCTTGCGGGCGTCGATGCCGACCGGGAATCCGAACCAGTCCGACATCTTCTCGGACTCGGTCAGCGCGGAGTACACCTGGTCGATCGGTGCGTCGATCAGCGCTTCGCCCTCGAAAATCGACGAGGTGAAGTCCGGCCTGGTCGTGAGTTCGCGACCTTCGAGGTGATCGACGAGGTTGGCCAGCGCGAGCGACCAGAAGGTCTGCAGCACGCCGCGGATGTTCGCGCCGCTGATCGCGTCGGCGTAGTCGAAATGGGTCTGCGACAGCTTGATCACCGTCGCGTCATCGCCGTCGGGGGTGAGGGTGATCTCGCTCGTGGTCTCCTCGCCGCCGAGTGTCCAGGCCAGCGTCAGCGTGCTCCCGTCGTACCCGAGAACTCGTTGGTGCGGCGCGTCGCCCTCGGGGATGTAGCGGCCCCAGAACTCGAAGGTGCCGGGTAGGTCGACGGTCGAGTGCTCGCCGAGCCAGCGGTTGAGGGCCTTGGGGTCGGTCAGGCCCTGGCGTGCGTCGTCGATGCCGACGCGGGCGCGGACCTGCAGGACGAGCGGTTCAGTCGGTGTGGTCATGGTCTTGGTCTCCCTTGGGGTAACACGCCACGGCCAGCTTGAAGGCATCGCCCTCGGAGCCGCCGTAGCGCTCGAAGAGGTCCTGCAGCGTGCCGCGCAGGTCCTGGAAGAACTCCTGCCGACGGTCCGGTGGAACCCGGATCTCGCCGGACACCGCGATGGACGGCAGCTCCGGAGCAGTCCGGTCCAGCGCGGCGATGTCGGTCTGGACCTCTTCCATCAGGTCCAGCAGGTAACCGAGGCTCAGCTCGTCGCGGGCCCGGCGGAGATCGCCGATCCGGCCGACGAGACGAGGCGAGAGCCAGTACGAACGGGCTGTCGCCTGGTAGATCCCCTCGTGAACGCCGCGCACCTTGCGCTCCTCCACGAGCGTCACCAGGCCGGCGTCGACGAGGCGCTTGACGTGGTAGTAGACGCGCTGCGGTGTCTGGCCGAGTTGCTCGGCCACCTCACCGCAGGTGTGCGGCTCCGCCAGCCGCCGCAATACCTCGATCCGCTGCGGCTTGAACAGGGCCTCGGCCTGCTCGAGCTGCTCCAGATGCATCACGTCTCTGATCACACAAAAAAGTTTGTACGTAAAAATTCTGCTTGTCAATGGCGTTGTCGGTTCCATCACACGGGAATGTAAGTTGGCCGCGGCACGTTTTAGGCTGTGCTTCGGTGATACGTCACCAGCCACAAGACACCCCACTCCTGGGGGCCTTTGCTACGGATCGTCCGGCACGTTCCTGCCGGCGAAGGGAAGGAAGCGCGACATGGCAACTGTCTCGTTCAAGGGAGCGACCCGGGTCTACCCGGGCACCGACGCCCCCGCTGTGGACAAGCTCGACCTCGACATCGAGGACGGCGAGTTCATGGTGCTGGTCGGGCCGTCGGGTTCTGGTAAGTCGACGGCGCTACGGATGCTCGCGGGCCTCGAAGAGGTCAACGAGGGTTCGATCTACATCGGCGACAAGGATGTGACCAACAGCCCGCCGAAGGAACGCGACATCGCGATGGTGTTCCAGAACTACGCGCTCTACCCGCACATGTCGGTCGCCGACAACATGGGCTTTGCCCTGAAGATGCAGGGCATCCACAAGGACGACCGCGCCAAGCGCGTCCAGGAAGCCGCCAAGCTGCTCGGCCTCGAGGAGTACCTCGACCGCAAGCCGAAGGCGCTGTCCGGCGGTCAGCGTCAGCGCGTCGCCATGGGCCGCGCAATCGTCCGTAACCCGCAGGTCTTCCTGATGGACGAGCCGCTGTCGAACCTCGACGCCAAGCTCCGGGTCCAGACCCGTACACAGATCGCCGAGCTGCAGCACCGGCTGGGCGTCACCACCGTCTACGTCACCCACGACCAGGTCGAGGCCATGACGATGGGCGACCGCGTCGCCGTCCTGAAGGACGGTCTGCTCCAGCAGGTCGACACCCCGCTGAACCTCTACGACCGCCCGCGGAACAAGTTCGTGGCCGGCTTCATCGGCTCGCCTGCGATGAACCTGATCGAGGCCGAGATCACCGACGGCGGCGCGAAGATCGGCGACTACGTCGTACCGATCGACCGGGCCATCCTGGCCAAGGCCGGCGACGACAAGACGCTGACGCTCGGCATCCGCCCGGAGGCGTTCCACCTCGCCGACGAGGGCCTGCCGGTGAAGGTCGCGGTGATCGAGGAGCTCGGCTCGGACGCGTTCCTCTACGGCACCGCCGAGCACACCGACGAGAAGCAGCAGATCATCGCGCGGATCGGCACCCGCCTCCACAACGACAAGGGCGCCCTGATCCACCTCGCCCCGGACGCGGACAAGCTGCACCTCTTCTCCACCTCCACCGAAGAGCGCATCAGCGCGTAATTCGTGCGTACGACGCCCTCCCCGCTAAAGCTGTTGACCGGGGAGGGCGTTGTCGCGTTGGGTCGAAGCGTGACGATCTCGCGAACGAACCCTGCCGAGCTGCACCCGACACCTGGGTACCACCACGTCACGTCGGTGCAGGCGGAACGGACGATCTACCTCGCCGGGCAGTGTCCGCTCGACCCGTCGGGCGAGCTGGTCCCCGGTGGGTTGGAGGGCCAGACCGCGCAGGTGATCGACAACATCCTGGTCGCGCTCGGATCCGTCGGCGCTGGGCCGACTGACGTCGTGCGGACCGTTATCTATGTGGCCAGCCCGGTGCGCGAGGACCTGTCGGCGGTGTGGACGTGGCTGACTGCCTCGCCGCTCGCACCGGCGTTCACGTCTGCCAGCACGCTGCTTGGCGTTGCGCAGTTGGGCTTTCCGGGTCAGCTGGTGGAGATCGACGTCACGGCGGCCCTTGGCTAGAGCGGGTGGTTCGGGGCCAGGCGGCGGTCTGCGTCGTACCTGGCTCTGAGGTTGGTCAGGCGGGTCCAGTCGGTGGGGTCGTAGGCATCGCGGACCTCGGCTGGGGTCAGTGGGCCGGCGCTGAAGTTGAGGGAGCGGCCGATGGTGACGTCGGACCATTGCTCGAAGATCTCGGGGCGCGGGTCGGCCTCGCCGGGGGAGATCACGGTGAGCGAGTAGGCCGCGTCGCGGTGGCCGATCGCGTTGTCGACGGGACGGGTGAGCGCACCTCCTAGGTGCCGGATCGCGACGACGCACATCGGGCCAGACCCGGCCAGTTTGGGGACGGTCGCGAGGGCATGCGGGTCGAGCTCGCTCAGGAGCGCGTTGCGGGAGCGGAAGCTGTCCGGCCGGTCGGGCTCGGCGAAGATCTTGCCGGAATCGATGTACGGCAGGTCGCCGACAGTGTCCATCGCCGGTTGACCGATCGATCTCAGGGGTTTGATCAGCTCCTCGCCCTGATTGCCGAGGATCGCGAGTTGGAGCTGCGCGATGTACTTGCCGCGGATCGCCTCGGGTATCGACGGCACATCCGGCAGCGGTACGAGCGCCATCGCTGAAGTCACCTCGTCGGGGACGGTCGCGGTCCACTCGCGCCAGGTGTCGAGCACGTGGGGGTGTTCGGCGAGGTCGAAGTACAGGCTTCCGCCGTACAAGGTCGGTACGTCGAAGAGGTCGATCTCGATCCCGGTGACGACGCCGAAGTTGCCGCCACCACCGCGCAGGGCCCAGAACAGATCCGGGTCGTCCTCGGCGTTCCGTCGTACCCCATCGGCTGTGATCACCTCGATCCGGCGGACATGGTCGGCGGCATAGCCGTAGCGCCGGGCCATCAGGCTGAGTCCGCCACCGAGCGTGTACGAGATCGCGCCGACGCCGGGGAAGCTGCCGGACAACGGTGCTAGCCCGTACGGCGCGGTCGCGTCGAGCACGTCCCGCCACGTCGCACCGGCTTCGATCCACGCGGTCTTCTTCGTGGCGTTCACCTTGATGCCGTTGAAGGCCCTGGTCGCGATCAGGACTCCGCCGTCGATCCCCGCGCCCAGACCATGACCGGCTGCTTGGACGGCGAGCTTCTCGTCGTGCTCGATCGCATAGCGGACCGCATCCTGGGTGTCCGCCGTACTCGTGACCGGGAAGATCACCGCGGGGCGGTGCGGGTCGCGTCGCTGGAATCCGAGCCGTGCTTCGTCGTACCCCTTGCTGTCCTTGGTCATCATCATGAGACTCACGCTAGGAGTCCTTGCGGACGTAACATGTCCGCAATGGGGACTCGTCAAGAAATGCCCGGACGCTTGCTCCGGCTGCTGTCGTTGCTGCAGAGCCGCCGCGAGTGGTCCGGCAGCGAGCTGGCCGACCGCCTCGGCGTGACTCCGCGGACGCTGCGGCGGGACGTGGACCGGCTGCGGTCCCTCGATTACCCGGTCACCGGGACGACCGGGACCGCGGGCGGCTATCGGCTCGGTCCTGGTACGACGTTGCCGCCGCTGCAACTCGATGACGACGAGGCCGTGGCTGTCGCGCTCGGGTTGGTCGGCGCGGCCGGCGGCGGCGTGCTCGGGATGGCGGAGAGCTCGATGAGCGCGCTGGCCAAGCTGGAGCAGGTGTTGCCGGCACGGCTTCGACCACAGTTGGCGGCGGTGGGCTCGGCGGCCGAGGCGATCCCGCGACCGGGCGTCCCGCAGGTCGCACCGGATGTGCTGGCAACGCTCGCGCGGTGTTGCCGGAACCACGAGATAGTTGCCTTCGACTACCACGGACGGGCTCGCTCGGTGACCCGTCGCCGAGTCGAGCCGCATCAGCTGCTGTCGCTGACGTGGCGGTGGTACCTGCTTGCCTTCGATCCGGAGCGCGACGACTGGCGGATCTTCCGGGTCGACCGGATTCACGACGTCACCTCGACCCTGCATCGCTTTTCCCCACGGGAGTTGCCGGCGCGCGATGGTGCGACGTACCTGGTCGAGTCCTTTGTGTCGGCGCAGTATCAGCACTCGCTTCACCTGACCGTGCATGCGCCGGCCGAGGCCGTGACCGCCACGTTTGAGGGTGTGGTTCGCGGCATCGTCGAGCCTATTGACTCCGAGTCCTGCCGGGTGCGGTTCAGCGCGGACACTCCGTCGCTGCTGCTGACCCAGGCCGCGGCTATCGCCGTACTCGGTCGTTTCTCGGTCGACCATGCGACCCCGGAAACCGCTGGGCTGATCGCGGCGGTCGGCGAACGGCTCAGGCAGTCCTTCGGCGGCGGGGTGGAGTCCGCGGGATCAGGGTCGGATTGACGTTGGTGTCGACGGCGTCGCGGTCGACGAGCACGCGCTCGATGTCGTCGCGGCCGGGGACGTCGTACATCACCGGGAGCAGCACCTCCTCGAGGATCGCCCGCAGCGCGCGGGCGCCGGTGCGGCGGAGGAGCGCGAGGTCGGCGATCGCCTCGATCGCGTCGGGGGTGAACTCGAGCTCGACGCCGTCGATGCGGAACAGCTTGCGGTACTGCTTGATCAGCGCGTTCCGCGGCTCGGTCAGGATGCGGACGAGGGCGGCGCCGTCGAGGGCCGGGACCGACGTGACGATCGGGAGCCTGCCGACGAACTCGGGGATCAGGCCGTACTTCATCAGATCTTCCGGCATCACCTTGGCCGGCCCGGATGCCTCGAGGAACTCGAACGGCTTGCGGCCGAAGCCGATCTCGGACGGGCGGGAGCGCCGCGCGATCAACTCGTCGAGGCCGTCGAAGGCGCCGCTCACGATGAACAGCACCTTGGTCGTGTCGAGTTGGATGAACTCCTGCTGCGGATGCTTACGCCCACCCTGCGGCGGGACACTCGCGATCGCGCCTTCGAGGATCTTCAGCAGCGCCTGCTGGACACCCTCACCGGAGACGTCGCGGGTGATCGACGGGTTCTCGCTCTTGCGCGCGATCTTGTCGATCTCGTCGACATAGACGATGCCGGTCTCGGCCTTGCGTACGTCGCCGTCGGCGGCCTGGATGAGCTTGAGCAGGATGTTCTCGACGTCCTCACCGACGTATCCGGCCTCGGTCAGCGCGGTGGCGTCGGCGATCGCGAACGGAACGTCGAGCATCCGCGCGAGGGTCTGGGCCAGATGGGTCTTGCCGGAGCCGGTCGGGCCGATCAGCAGCACGTTGGACTTGCCGAGCTCGACGTCCATGCCCTTCGTCCGGTGCCGCTTGTAATGGTTGTAGACGGCAACGGACAGCGCCTTCTTCGCCTCGTCCTGGCCGATCACGTAGCCGTCCAGGAACTCACGGATCTCGCGCGGCTTGGGCAGCTTGGGCAGCCGACCAGGCGGGTCGTCGCTGGGATCGCCGAGGTCCTCATCGGCGATCAGTTCGTTGCACAACTCGATGCAGCCGTCGCAGATGCACAAGGGGCTGGGGCCGGCGATCAGCTTGCCGACCTGCTGCTGGCTCTTGCCGCAGAACGTGCACTTCAGCATCTCGGCCGTCATCCCCGCCGCCTCCCAGATGTTGTGAACATCCAGATGGTATCAACATCTGGGTGCTATCGTGGCAGCCGTGAGCCGGTTGACCAGGGCGGACACGCAGCTGCGCACGCGGGCCAGGATCGTGGCCGCGGCGCGCGCCGAGTTCGCCGCACGCGGCTACCGAGACACGACCATCGATCGCATCGCCGCTCGCGCCGACCTCACCCGGGGTGCCGTCTACTCCAACTTCCCCGGCAAACGCGCGCTGTACTTCACTGCCCTGACGTCTCCCGCCGAGCCGCGGCCGAGCCTGCGCGGGCGAGCCGGGGGACGGCGTGCGTCCACAGCCTCGGACCTTGCCGCTTGTGCCCTGGCTTGGCTCGACCGGGAGCATCCGTCGCCGGATGCCGTCGCGGAGCTGGCCGATCTCGGCACTCAGTACGCCGGCCTGATGGAACTGAACGCCGTACTCCTCGGGCTGTCTTTAGGTGAGCACCGACTGGGCGTCTCGCGGCTCGCCCTCACGCTTCTTGCCGGTGCGACTCAGCTCTCCCCCGGGTTTGTCCAGCCGCTCGCGGTGGCCGAGGCCTGCGCGCACCTCGCGGATCTCGACCTGGCCGATGCCTGGACCCCGCCGCCCACCCGCCCGCCGGTCCGCCCTGTGGAGGAGGCATGGACCCGGCCGCCCGTTGACGACGAGGTGCTCCGTCGTACGGCGAACCTCGACGGGGTGATCGTGGTCCTCGGGCTCAACCGCCTCGCCGCTGTCGAGGACGTCGTACGCACAACGTCGGCGCCCACCATCGCTCTCGTCTCCAGCCAACCGGGCGAGCTCGGCCCTCTCGCCCGGTACACCACCGACACCGTGCTTGGTTGCCTACAGCAACCTCCCCGGATCCAGCTCGTCCACGACGAGGACGGCGTACTCGCGTCGGCGCTGGGGTGTGAGGTGATCGGCGACGACGTGGAGTACGCCGCTCTGGTCGACGGCGAGCGGATCATTTCCCGCGCGGAGGGTTTCGGCGCCGCGTACGCGATCGCCGCTCAGGCCGCTCTTGGTCAGGCCGCGATGAGCTCGATCCCCAGCGTCAGCACGCCGAGCGCTAGGGCGGCGGCGCCGACCCAGAGGACCCACAGGAACTGATTCGGCTGGTTGCGGCCCTTGCCGGCGGACGAGGCGAAGAAGCCGCCGGACATCAGGATGGCCGCAGCCGGGATCGCCAGCCGCGCGATCCACAACCAGAACCCGGTCAGGCTGGTCTGATCGACGTACAGGAGTCCGACCAGGCTGAGGATGACCAGCACGCCGGCGTGTCCGTGGCCGGCGCGGGCGAACGACTTCTGGAAGTCGGTCATCGGCACCTGCCCCCGGACGATCTTCGTCATGAAGTAGCCACCGAACTGGATGGTGACGATGGTCAGCAGCACGACCCCGGCAATGATCCGCGACGAGTCGGTCATGAGTACACGCTCTCCTTGGGTTCATACATGGATAGTTGAGGTATCCGTTTATGGATACTGATACTATCCATGCCAGTGACAAGGAGGCAAGCGAAAATGCGAATCGGGGAACTGAGCAAGGTCACCGAGGTCCCGGTGCCGACGATCAAGTACTACCTGCGCGAGGGCCTGCTCCCCGCGGGCGAACTCAGCAGCCCGAACCAGGCGTCGTACGGCGAACCCCACGTCCGCCGGCTCCGCCTGATCCGCGCCCTGGTCGAGCTGGCTCAGGTCCCGGTCGCGCAGGTCAAAGACATCCTCGAGTCCCTCGACGCCGACGACGTACCCCTGCACGAACAGATCGGCCGAGCCCACCGCGCCTTGACGCCACCCCGCAAACAAGCCGCCTCCGAAGAAGCCCGCGCTTTGGCAACCACCCAGGTCACCGACCTCATCACCCGCCGAGGCTGGTCGGTCGAACCAGACGCCCCCGCCCTAACGACCCTGATCGAAACGGTCGCCGCCCTCCGCACCCTGGGCCAAGACAACCTCGTCACGTTCCTGGACGCCTACGCCGAAGCCGTAGAACGCTTCACCCAACTAGAAGTAGAAGCAGTAACCACCAGCCCCACCCGAGACCAACTAGCCGAATCAGTAGTCATCGGCACCATCCTCGGCGAAACCCTCATCTCCTCCCTCCGCCTCCTATCCCAAGAATCAATCTCAGCCCATCGCTGGAAGAACCAATAAGACAGAGGAAAGAAAAAAGCAGGGACAGAAAAGACAGAGTGGCTGGGTGCCTGGCGGGCCCGGGGCGTAGGTGCGGCCAGTCGGTGGCCGGCGCGTGAGGAGTGCAGCGAATCACACCATGCGAGGGATTGAGGCTGCCGAGGACCAGCCACTGAGTGAGCCGGTCTCCAGGCCATCACAATCCAGGGTTCCGGCGGATGCCAGGCGTGAGTCTCCTGCTGGACGACGATTGTGATGGCCTGGCGGTCCGGATGCAGCCGCTTTGAACGCTCGCCCGACGAGCCGAGGGCGTCGATCAGCCAGCTGACCACAGTCGGGTGCGCGACCTCGGCACCATCGTCGGTTCAGCCACCACTCGCCGCCACATGATGCCGACCCCAAACAGGCACCCAGCCACTCTGTCTTTTCTTTACCCAGGCGCGCAACGCATTCGCACTCGGATCTCCAGGCCATCACAATCGCCGTCCAGCGACTGAGTCACGCCTGACCTCCAGCGAAACCATAGATTGTGATGGCCTGGAGATCCGCTCACTCAGCGGCGGGCCTTCGCCAGCCCGATCCCCCGGCCCATCGTGGGTTGTCGCACTCCCGACACGCCGACCACCGGCTGCCCGCACAGACGCACCAAACCCGCCACGCGCCCAGCCGCTCTGTCTTCTTTCTGAATATTCCTCAAAGTTGCTGCTAGCAACAACTAGCCGTCGTGCGCCATATCTACGAAGCGGGAGTAGTGGCCCTGGAAGGCTACAACGACGTCGGCGGTCGGGCCGTTGCGGTGTTTGGCGACGATGAAGTCTGCTTCGCCGGGGCGGGTGGATTCGCGTTCGTAGGCGTCTTCGCGGTGCAGGAGGATGACAACGTCGGCATCTTGTTCCAGCGAGCCTGATTCGCGGAGGTCTGAGGCCATGGGGCGTTTGTCGGAGCGTTGTTCGGAGCCTCGGTTGAGCTGGCAGATGGCTACTACGGGGAGCTCTAGTTCTTTGGCGAGGAGTTTGATGGAGCGGGAGAACTCGGAGACTTCCAGTTGGCGGGACTCGACCTTTTTGCCCGACGTCATCAGCTGGAGGTAGTCGATGACGATGAGGCGGAGGTCGTGGCGTTGCTTGAGGCGGCGGGCCTTGGCGCGGATCTCCATCATGGTGAGGTTCGGAGAGTCGTCGATGAAGAGCGGTGCCTCGGAGACCTCGCCCATCTTGCGGGCCAGGCGGGCCCAGTCCTCGTCGGTCATCTTGCCGTTGCGCATGTGGTGCAGCGGGACCTTGGCCTCGGCGGAGAGCAGCCGCATGGTGATCTCGTTGCGGCTCATCTCCAGCGAGAAGATGCACGAGGTCAGGCCGTGCCGGATCGACGCCGAGCGAGCGAGGTCAAGGCCCAGGGTGGAGTTGTGGGTCGGGATCATCGTCTTGCCGGCCAGGAACAGATGGTCGGGGTTGTCCACCTCGACGCAGCGCACCGGCACGCTCGCGACCTCGTCGATCCACTCGAGCCGGCGCTCGCCCTCACCGGCGAGCGCGGCCGGGAAGCCGTGCCCGGTGATCTGCCGGGGCGCCGATCCGGGGATCGGCGGTGTCAGTCCGGGACTCGCTGACATCGCCGTGAACAGATCGGCGCTCGTGCAGACCACCGGGCGACCGCCGTCCTCGACGCGCCACTGGTGCTCGGCGTCGGCGACGATCGTGGCGGCGTCGGAGAACGTCAGCCGGTAACACGGCCGGTCCACCATCACCTCGGTCGCCGCCACCACGGTGGTCGGCTGACCGTTGACATCGAGCAGCTGGTCGCCGACGGCGACCTCGCCCATCGTGGTCCAGCCGGTCGGCGTCGGCAGCGGGGTGTCGAGGGCGAGCGCCTTCCCCATCGCGGGACGGGCGGCGACGATGATCATCTGCCCGGGGTGCAGACCGTTGGTCAGCTCGTCCAGGTCGGTGAACCCCGTCGGCACGCCGACCATCGCGTCACCACGGGAGTCGATCGCCTCGATCTCGTCGAGGGCGCCCTCCATGATGTCCTTCAGTGGCGCGTAGTCCTCGGTCGTGCGCTTCTCGGTGACCGAGTAGATCTCGGCCTGCGCCTCGTCGACGACGTCGTCGACCTCACCCTCGCCCGCATACCCCAGCTGGACGATCTTGGTGCCGGCCTCGACCAGGCGGCGCAGGATCGCCTTCTCCCGAACGATGTGCGCGTAGTACCCCGCGTTTGCCGCGAGTGGGACCGAGGCCACCAAAGTGTGGACGTACGGCGCTCCGCCGATCCGCGCCATGTCGCCGCGCTTGTTCAGCTCGGCGGCAACGGTGATCGCGTCGGCCGGCTCGCCGCGCGCATACAGGTCGGTGATCGCGTCGAAGACCGACTCGTGCGCCGGGCGGTAGAAATCCGTCCCGCGGAGCGTCTCGATCACATCCGCGATCGCGTCCTTGCTCAGCATCATCGCGCCGAGCACGCACTGCTCCGCCGCCAGATCCTGGGGTGGGGTGCGGTCGAAGCCCATCTCCGGACGACGCTCTTCCTGCCCGCCGCCCTGCCCCCCGCGGAACTCCGCCACGCTCACTGTGCCCGACCTCCCAGTCCGCCGCTGCCCAACCACCTGCGCCACTTACAGAAGCCGGGCTCGAACACCTGATCGAACCTTAGCCTGACCCACGGACAATAAGCCGCCCGTCGAAACAGACACCTTCCGCAGGCGGACTCGCCCCCGAGACTGCGGGCGGATGGCGTCGGTACAACTCCTAGGCACGCGACCGTACGCCGGTCTCGTCACCAGGTGGTATCCGGTCGTCCACAGGGGGTGTGGATGAGTTGTGGGAAACCCCACCCGGTGGTGTGCACAGGTTGGGCACAACCCTGTGGATATCTGCGGACGACGGCCCACAACACGGCTCTGACCTGCGGTTTCTCACATCAACAACTGTGGAGAAGAAAAAGTTCAGAACTTCTTCCGCAGTCCGGGATCCGGCGCCTGTGCACAGCCCAGGTCAGGCACAATGGGGCCCATGCTCATGACACCACACCGCCTTCACGACGCGGCGTGGTGACGGCAAGGACCCGGCTCCGGCGGCTGATCGGGGACCAGGACAAAGAGATCCTCCGGCTGGCTGTCCCGGCGTTCTTCGCGCTGGTCTCCGAGCCGTTGATGCTGCTGGCGGATTCGGCCATCGTCGGACATCTCGGTACGCCGCAACTCGCGGCGCTCGGGGTCGCCGGGACGATCCTGCAGACCCTGGTCGGCGTCTGCGTCTTCCTGGCGTACGGCACCACCTCCGCGGTCGCCAGACGGATCGGCGCGGGTGATCACAAGGGCGCGCTCGCACAGGGCATCGACGGACTGTGGCTGGCGCTGCTGCTGGGCGTCGTACTGGCTGTGGCTGGGCTTGTCCTGGCACCGGCAGCCATCTCGGCGTTCAACCCCTCCACAGACGTCGCCGACTATGCGGTGACTTATCTGCGGATCTCGTGCTTCGGCATCCCGTCGATGCTGCTCCTGCTCGCGGCAACCGGCGTACTGCGCGGTCTGCAGGACACCAAGACACCGATGATCGTCGCGATCACCGCCAACCTGCTCAACATCGGCCTGAACGTCCTACTCGTCTACGGCCTGCACCTGAACATCGCCGGATCGGCACTCGGTACGGCGCTCGCCCAAACGGCCGCCGGGGTGGCGTTGGTGGTGGTCGTCGTCCGCGGGGCCAGGCGCGACGGCGCGAAGCTCCGACCGGATCGGCCGGGTATCCTCGCGTCCGCGCAGATGGGCGTGCCGTTGATCGTCCGCACCCTGACGTTGCGGGTGGCAATCATCCTGCTCACCTTCGTCGCAACGGCTCTGGGTACGACGTCCGTCGCGGCACACCAGGTCGCGTTCACGCTCTGGTCGTTCCTCGCGCTCGCCCTGGACGCGATCGCCATCGCCGCGCAGGCGCTCACCGGCCGCTCACTGGGCGCAGGCGACGTGGCCGGCACTCGCGCGATCACTCGCCGGATGATGTGGTGGGGCCTGTTCTCCGGAGTGATCGGCGGTCTCGCGCTGTGGGGGCTGCGCGATGTCTACGTCCCGTGGTTCAGCTCGGATCCGGAGGTACGGCGGACGCTCGCGGCCGTCATCGTCGTCGCGGCGCTCTGGCAGCCCGTGAACGGGATCGTGTTCGTCCTGGACGGCGTACTCATCGGAGCCGGCGACGGCCCGTATCTCGCCGTGGCCGGTGTGATCGCACTAGTTCTCTACGTACCGCTGGCGCTGAGTGTGCTGTGGCTCGACGGCGGGATCGTCGCCCTGTGGTGGGCGTTCGGCGGGTTCATGCTGCTGCGGCTGCTCACGCTGACGACCCGCGAACGACGCGACGGATGGCTGGTGACAGGAGCTACCCGCTGACCCCGGAGTGCGGCATCGTGGATCCGGAGGAAAGGAGCGGTATGGCCGACCCGGACGACGATGTGACCGCCGATCTCGCGGAAGAGGAGATCGAACGTGCGCGCGGCGAGGAGCGCGAACTGGAGGAGCGCCGCCGTCGCCAGGACACCCTCGACGCCACCGCCAGGGCGACCACCAACGCCGAACTCGACGCGGCCGAGGCCTACCGCCTCGCCCACCTCGCCGAGCTGGACAGCCGCAGGCATCGCGACCTCGCCGAGCTCGACCAACAGCACGAGCGCAGCGTCGCCGCCGAGCACGAGGCCAGGGTGGCCGACGGTCAGGCCATCGCCGCCGACGAATACGCCGCCAGAGCCCGGCACCGCCGTCGTGAGGCGGAGCTCAAGCGCAAGCGAGCGCAGCACGTGAGCGCCGAGCCCGACCTCGGCCTGGGTGATTGACCCAGGCCGACACCAAGACCGGCCCGGATCAGACGCTGCGGATGTTCGGTTGGCGTTGGTCGAAGAAGAGACCGGCGGGCGGCTCCTCCACCGGTAGTGGCGGGATCGGGTAGTCCGTATGCGCGCCACGGCACGCCGCGAACGGACCGTCCGGATCGAGCAGCGCCATCATGTGCGGGTCCGCGTGGTCGCGCCACCAGACCGACATCCCGGTCGCCGGGTCGAGCCGCAGGTGTTCCCAGGCGCGCCAGATCGAGTCCAGCCGGCTCAGGGCCTCGGCGTGCCGGTACCACTCCGGGCACCAGATGAACTGCTGCCCGATCCTCCGCGTGTACAGATAGATCAACCGGTCTTCGACGAAGGCCGCTACATGCGGGTAGAAGAGTTCCTGTTCACCATCCACCGTGCTGCTCCTGGTTCTGTTCCCAGACCGGCTTCTCCGGGCCACGCGGAATCGGCGCCGGCTGTCCACCGCCGGCCACGACCCACGGGTTCGCGCTGCCCCCCGAGGTGGCGCTCGCGCCCGGATCGTACTTCGCCAACGACGCCTTCACCGCGCCGGCGTCCGGCCGGGTGAACCACGGCACCGTCTTCACCATCGTCGCGGGGATACCGGACGGGAAGACAACAGCCCGCCCCGGCGGCATCGAGGCCAGGTCGGACACCTCCATGATGTTGTGTCGCTGCGTCTGCCGGCTGGTGCCGCGCTTGCCCTCGTTGTACGAGACGGAGCTCGAGATGATGTCGTAGTCACCGATCAGCTTGCTCAGCCGCTCGAGGAAGTTCGAGTCCGAGGCGCCGCCGCCGTACACCCGGATGTTCGCGGCGGACCAGAGCTTCTCCATGCCGTGGTCGCCCCAGCACTCCTGGCCCTGGGCCCAGGACTGCAGGATCGTCATCAGCACGATGCCGCGGGAGCCGAAGTGGCTGTACAGGTCGGGCAGGTTCTTCCACCGGCAGACGTTGGCTGCCTCGTCCAGCACGCCGACCAGCGGGTTCGGCATCCGGCCCATCGGACAACCGCGGGCGAACTGCTCGGCCGCCTCGACGACGGCGACCGTGAGCGCGGTGACCAGGGGTCCCGCCGTACCGGCGCCTTCCTTGGACAGGCTGTACAGCGTGCCGCCCTGGCGGACGAACTCGTGCGGGTTGAACTGCGGACGGGTGTCGTTCGGTCCCTGCGGGACGACCCAGCGAGTGACCTTGCGGTTGACCAGGAACTGCGCGCTCTGCTGCGCGGTGCCGTAGACACCGGCGCGCTGCTTGTCCGGCGCGTTGATGACACCGGCCAGCGCGTCCGCGGACAGGTGCAGGCCCGGGGTGTTGCGAAGAATGCGCTCGGGCTCGTCGTTGCGCTGATCGGCAAGCCACGAGTACACCTGCGTGATCGGCCGCTTCGCCACCGCGCAGGCGAGCAACAGACCGGCCAGCAGATCCTGACCGGCGGCATCGAAGAACGCGTCCGTCTGGGCGTTGAGTTGGCGCTGCGAGGCGACGAAGTGCTCGGCCATCTCGCGGGCCTTGGTCTCGTCGGTGATGTAGCTCAGCGGGTTCCACCACCAGCTCGGCGGCTCCTCGCAGACCTCCTGCGGGTCGAAGACCCAGACCGGGCCTTTCTCCGTGCGCGGTCCGCGGGTGGCGTCGACGATGTCGCGCTTGTTCGACGTGGCGACCACCGCGCCCGGCGCGTCCAGGATCGCCGGTACGGCGCGGGACGTGGTCTTACCGGTTCGGGGGCCCCAGATGTCCACGTGCATGTCTTCCCAGGACCCGAACACCTCGAGGTTGTCCCGGACGGTCCGGCCGATCATGATGCCGGGGCCGGCATGCCCGGCGCCGAGCCGGTCGGCGATCCCCTGCGCGCCCTCGCGGGTGAGCTTGAAGATCTCGGACCGCTTCGACATCAGGAACGCCGTCTTGTCCACCCGGCCGGTGGTCTCCTTGCGCCGCCGGGCGAGCATCCACCCACCGAGGCCGATACCGGCCAGCACGAGGACCTCGAGGATCAGGACGCCGGTGGCCGCACCGGACCAGAGCAGCTTGCCGGCGATCAGCTCGGCCAGCGTGGTCATCGGATTCGGGATCGGGCGGGTGTTGTTGATCGCGGCGGCGATCTTCAGCGCACCCCACACGCCCAGGACGATGATCGCGAACAGGCTGACCCCGATGAAGACCAGGATCGACTCGACCGAGAGGCCACCCGGTCCCGTGCTCTTCTTGCCCTGGGCCATTACTCGTCAACTCCCGTTCTGGCGACCACCCGGGTGGTCGGGTCGGGCGGCGGCAGCAACGCCGGATCGTCCAGGCTGTACTCCCCGACGACCTCCTCGGTCCCGTCGGCGGCGACCTCGATCTTCATCGGCTTGCCGTCGGCACCGGTCTTCCACAGCTTGTTGGTGTCGTTGATCTCGCGCTCGACCGAGGTCAGGCCGACGTGGACCGGGATCCCCGGCCGGCCACCGACCTTCACCAGGAAGTTACCGCGTCCGGGGGGCGCGGCCTCCTCTCCGGTGGCCGGGTCCCACGCGGGCGGGTCCTGCCAGCCGATGAGCATGTTCTGCTCTTCCTCCGACATCGGCACGACCTCGGTCAGGTTCTCCATCTCGGCGCGCGGCAGGCCGCCGCAGATGACCATGCCGGACCGCTCGACGAAACCCTTCGCCTTCATCCGGTCCTCGGGGTGTTCCAGTGCCAGCAGGTCGGACATGGTGTGCGAGATCATCGCCATCCCGACACCGCGCTGCCGGTTCAGGCGGGTCAGCGCGTCGACGCGGTCGACCAGACCACGACCGGCGCGCAGCACCCGCCACAGCTCGTCGAGGATGACGAAGTAGTGCCGTTGCGGCTCCAGCCCGGCCGCCGCCAGCGCCTGGGCGACCGCGACCGCGCCGAACCCGTACGACCAGCAGGCCAGCAGTACGGCGGCCTGCAGGTTCGTCTCGGAGTCGTCGATGTTGGACACGTCGAACACGACCGGACGGTCCATCTGCATCGGGTTGTCGGTCTGCTCGGAGAAGATCTCACCGAGCCGGCCACCACCGACCAGACCGATCAGCGACGCCTCGAGACCCTCGGTGATCTGCCGGTACCGGTCCAGGCTGCCGCGGTCCAGGGCCACGTTGCGGACCCGGTCCGGGGCTTCCTGGATGACCTGGAGCAGGTCGCGGAGCACCGGCGTACCGGTGTAGCGCTCGTCGAGGACCTTCAGCGCCTCGTCGATGATGGTCTCTTCGCGGTCGTTCGGCGGCGACGCGCGCATGATCGAGATCAGCGCCGACACCATCGTCTGGCGGCGGCCGTGCGCGTCGGCCTGGATCGCCTCACGCGCCTTGCCGGTCAAGCGAAGCGCTGCCTTGCGGGACTCGCCCGGGTCGAGCACGTTCAGGTGACCACGGCCACGGCCGAGCTCGATGACCTGACCACCGAGCGCCTGGATCAGGTCCTTGTAGTCCGGCTTGAGGTCGCCGAGCACGAGCGGTTGAACGCCGTACCCGGCCAGGCCGAGCGCCATCCGGCGGGTGATCGTCGACTTGCCCAGACCCGGCTTGCCGAGGACGAACATCGACGGGTTCGAGATCAGCTTGGCTCGCATGAACCAGCTGATCGGGTCGCAGCACATGGTCGCGCCGGAGAGAATGTTGCGCCCGATCGGTACGCCGACCATCGGGCTGCCGGTGCCGGCCGCGAACGGCCACAGCCCGCAGACCTGCACCGTCGTACCGCGCCACTCCGCCGGCGCCTGGAGATAGGTCGAGTAGCCGCCACCCGGCGCGGGCCAGCCTCGCGGCATCGGCCGCTTGCCCCGCTTGGACGGATCGACGGGCTTCGTCTTCTTGCTCATTGCGACTCCCCAGTTGTCATAGCGACTCGCGCAGGCCGGCCGGGACGGAGAGGTGACTTTGCAGTACGACGCCCAGCGGCAGCGCGGCCACGAACGCGGAGTCCTGCGAGCCGTACGCCGGCCGGAGCAGGATGCGCGCGGTGGCGCCGAGGTTGTCGATCGCGGCGATCATGTCCGGGATCTGCTCCGCCGTCATCACGGTGCCGGTGACGACCATGCCGAAGTTGACCAGGCCGGCGCCCCGCGCTTCCTCCTGCGCGGTCCGGTCCGCGGCGCGCGCCTCCGCCATCGTTCGTGCGGTCGGTCGGCTCGACGTCGTCGCACGGAAGGACGCGTTGCGCTTGTCGGCCTCGACCATCCGGGCCGAGGTGGCCGCGTCCAGCGGCCGGTACAGCAACGTGACCCGCTTGCGATCGATGTCGATGTGCGGCGCGACCAACTGGGACAGCACTGACGAGAACACCTCGCCTCGCGGAGCCTGGGTCATCTGCCACGTCACCGACCAGGCGGAGTCGTGCCGGTACCTGTCCCAGAACCCCTGCGCGGCGGCCGGCCCGACGTCGGTCCACTGCAGCTCCGGTGCCATCCCCTGACCGCGCGCTTCGTCGATCAGTACGGCGGACGCCGGGTCGTAGGCGATCCGGATCGTCTCGCACAGTTCTTGCGCCGTCACCGGGCGAGCCGCGCCCGCGCCCGTGGCGTTCAGACTCTGTGTCAGGGCGGGCAGCCGGGACGCGAGCTCGCGGCCCATGTCGTCTTCCTTGCGGCGCTTGCCGCTGCGGTCGGTGCCCTTGAAGGTCAGCGCGACCCGGGCCGAGAGCAACGCGGAGCCCTCCGGGTAGGTCTGCACCACCTCGGTCAGCATGGCCCGCGCGATCGCCGGCGTACCGTCCATCATGTTGTTGCCGACCTCGCGGCGCAGCCGGATTCCGGTGTCGGGCGCGCTCTCGACCGTGACCGATGCGGCGACGATGCCCGGCTCGTGGCCGAGCGACGCCAGCCACTGGCCCCAGTGCGCCACCCAGACGTCCACCTGGTCCTCGTCGACGAGGGAGGCACCGTCGGGCTCGGCGTTGATGACAACGGTGAAGTGCCGCGTGCTCGGGTAGAAGAGCAGCGCGAACGGGCGACCGTACGAGTCCCGGTACTCGCTCAACTGGGACGCGGCGGCCAGGCCGGGGATCTGGAACTTGCCCCAGGCGGTCCGTCCGAGCGGGCCGGACCGGTAGATGTTGTGCTTGGCCATCTTCGCTCGTTGCCATCCAATCCGGGTCGAGAGCCGTTGCAGGGCGGACTGCCCGTGCTTGTCCTTCGTCATCAGCATCAGCAGCGCCACCCCGACGATCACCAGGGTGATCACGGCGGCGATCATCCCGCCGGCCATCATCACGATGATGGTCAGGAGCAGACCGCCCATCATGATCGCGGTGCCGAGGGTGCCCAGGCCGGCGATACCCGCCGACGCCGGCTGCCGCCAGTTGCCGTAGGTGCGAGGGGCGCTTCGTACGTTGTCAGCCGCTGCCACGTGGTCCGTCCGGTGGTCGTTGGTCGCGTGAGTTGTCCTGCTGTGCTCGGGCCCGGTCGTCGTCGCGGCGGGTGTCGCGCCGGGTGCCGGTGCTGCCGGTCGGTCCACCGCCGCCACCGCCACCGCCGCCGCCTCCACCACCGCCGCCACCGCCACCGCCACCACCGCCACCACCGCCACCATCGCCGCCGGACTCGCCACTCGAGCCGTCGCCGATGGTCGCCTTCGTGGCCTCGTCGGTCATCTTCTTGACCGCCTTGACGCCTTCGGCGACTGCCGCCCCGACGATGACCACCGGTGCGGCTACGGCCGCGACCGGCGCTGCCGCCGCACCGAGGCCGGCTGCAGCCCCGCCGCCACCACCACCAGCTGCTGCCGCTGCGCCGGCTCCCTCGCCGCCGGCCGCCGCGCCCGCACCTTCGCCCGCGCCGGCACCCGCTCCTTCGCCGGCTCCGCTCGGCGCCTGGTTCGGGCCGACCGGTTGGGCTCCGGTCGGGCCGCCCTCGCCGCCGGTTTCACTGCCCTGGTTGTGGCTGTCGATGGACTGCTGCGCCTTACCGGCGAGCTTGTCCATGCCGACCAACTTGGCCGCGAGCATGCCCGCCCCGGCGCCGCCGGCCGTGGCGCCGACCATCGGCACGATGAATCGCATCAGCGCCGGCAGTGCGAACAGCGCGAGCACGAGCATCGTCAGGCCGGTGACCATGTTCATGATCTGGCTGCCGACGTCGGCGCCGGCGAAGTTCAGGCCCTTCCCGTTGTTCGAGGTGAGTCTTATCGCGGTCGCATAGACGATCGCGGCCACCGGTTTGTAGAGAACGAAGGCGAGGATCCAGGCGACGATCTTCTTGAACCAGCTCCGGCCCATCTCGGTGTTGGTCGCGGCCGCGGCGACCGGCAGGACGCCGAGCAGCAGGATCAGCATGGCGGAGCGGACCACCATCAGCACGATCTGGATCACTCCCGCGATCACGGTGAGGATGCCGATGGTGATCATCAGACCGAGACCGATCAGGCCTGTCGGCGCCGACAGGCCGACCATGGCCGCGATCGTCTCACCGAAACCCTTGCCGTGGGCCTTACCGATGCCGCACACCCATTGCCTGCCGGTGTCGTCGAGTGCGGTGGTCACGAGGCAGTCGGAGAACTTGTCGAAGAACTCGATCAACGCCTGCGCCACCGCGACCGAGAAGAACGCCGCACCGGCCAGCGTGATCAAGGACCGGAGCAGATCGCGCGCCGTCTCGCCGCGCTGGCTCCAGGCCATCTGGATGCAGCCGACCAGTAGTCCGATGACGGCCACGGCCCAGGCGACGTACGCCGTGTGCTGCCACATCCACAGCACCGTGTCGTTGGCCGGATCCCCGGTGTCGACGTTGCCTACCGCCGGCGTGGGAACGTAGATCCAGAACGTCCCGATGGTGCCCATCACCACGGTGATGGCCTGGGCGATGGCGTCAAGAATCGGCTGGAAGATCATGACGATGAGCCTCTCGATACCCTCACCGATCGCCTTGGTGACATAGCCGATGAGGTTGTTCAGCCAGTCCCACCCCAGTGGAATCATGTCAGGACGTCTTCGGTGAGACGAAGCGGAGAATAGCGGGCAGCGCGACGACCGCGATGAGCATCATGGTGACGCCCATGATGAGCTTGAGTGTCTCTGGCGTTCCGTCCGGCGGCTTCACGCCCTTCGGGGCAGCGGGGGCCGCGATGAGCTTGATGGCAGTGGCGTAGATCAGCGCGGCCACTGGTTTGTAGAGGATGAATCCGGCCAGCCAGCTCACCGCCTTCTTGAACCACATCATCCCCATCTCGGTGTTGGTGGCCGAGGCGGTCAAGGGCAGGACACCGACCAGCAACACCAGCATCCCGTAGCGGACGATCATCAGGCCCAGCTGGATGATCGCGGTGATCACCATCAGGATGCCGACGAGGATGATCATGACGAAGCCGAGTTGTTCGGTCGGAGACTGCAGCGGTTCGGTCATCCGCTCGGCGAGCTGGAGCGCGAAGGCGTGCTCATCCGCGCCGAGCGCCTGACCGATGATCCAGGTGGAGAACTGATCCGCGGAGTCGATCAGCACGGCCGCGAACGTCGTCGCGGCGGCCGACACCACGACCATGGTCATCAGCATCTTCAGGATCTCGCGCAGCGGCTCGCCACGGTGCGAGACGGCCATCTGGATGCACCCGACGATGACGGCGAGAGTCGCCGCCGAGACCAGGACGTAGTTGGTGTGGTACTGGATCCAGCCGGCGGGACCGTTGTCCGAGATGTCCGGGGTCTTGATGTAGATCCAGAGGAATCCGACGGCCTTCAGGACCGCTTCCACCGCGTCCACGACGACCTTGGCGATCGCGTCGAAGATCTTGCTGAAGAATCCGGGCAGAACCGCGTTCAGTGCCTGGCCGAGCCACTTCTCGAGGCAGTCGTCCCAGTCCCAGGGCGCCAGCGAACAGCCGAGTGCGATCATGCCGCCCCCGCGAATCTGACGTAGCCGTCGAGCGACGACAGCACGTCGGGAGCGACCGTGCCGTTGAACGAACCGTCGGCCTTCAGCACGGCCTTCCAGTCGCTACCGACCCATTTCATCGTCACCGGCAGCGAACCGTAGCTCTGGTGGTTGAGCTGGACAGCGATCTGGAGGATGGCCTTGGTGGGCTCGTAGTCGAGGATCTTGAAGCCGGCGAACTGGACCTGTGCCTTCGTCGTCGGCGTGGCCGGCGTGCGGAGGTCCGCGAGCGCCTGCGTCTGTCCGGGTCCGGGCAGGCACCGCGTCCGCAGCACCTCTTCGGTCAGGCTCCGATTCACGATCTGACCGAGCAGGACCATCGCCGCGAGCACAACTCCGGTCTGTGAGTGGGCGAAGCAGGAACGCACACCGGACCCGGAGGTGATCGCGGGCCCGCCGGCCGCTTGGAGCGGGATGAGCAGGTCGCCCTCGAACTGCCAGGTCACGGCCGGCGGCGCTGCCACCGGCTCCCTCTGGTCCGGGTGCCTGTTCCGGCAGCCGCCCGTTGCGCTGTTGAGCGGTGGCGGCGTGGTCGGAGTCGTGGTGCCACCAGGTATCGGCACCTCGGTCGGCGTGGCGGGCGGCACGGACGGCTCCTCGCTGGACCGTTCGGTGGGGATGACGTTGGTCGGGGTCACCGTCGGCGCGGTGGCCGGCGTGCCCGAACCATCGCGAAGGAAGAACCAGACCAGCAGGCAGACCAGCACGGCGCCGATGACGATCGTCGCGGCGACGAACCCGCGCTCCTCCCAGAAGCGCGTGCCGTCGCCTGCGTCGTCGTCATCGTCATCGGCGTCTGGATCCCGCCCGAACAGTGCCATCGCTGCTCAGCGCCCGCGGCAGATCAGCGTCACTTGGTCGTCTGCAGCAGGCCGACCAGGCCCGAGGCCGAGCCGATCACGATGCAGGCCGCCAGCACCCAGCCCAGCCGGGCCGCGTGCTCGCCACCCTCGCCGCGGCGCTGACCGACGGCCATCATCGCGCCGGCGATGATGATGCCGAGCACGCAGATGGCGAACGCGATCCAGGTGACCCAGCTGATGACCTTCTTGAGCCCGTTGGCACCGGGAGGTGCGTCACCGGTGCCGGGGTCGATGTCGATGAGCGGAAGCTGGTTCGTGGCCTCCGTGATCAGGTGTACCAACATCATCTCAGTACTGCCTTTCCGTATGGGGCGGGATAGTCCGCTGGCTATGACGCGCGAAGAGCGTAGATGGATTCAAGGACTTCGAAAACCTCGTCCGGAGTGTTGTCAGGCGTGGGACCCTCCCCTCGGCGCCACTCCTCGATCCACGGGATGTCCCAGACCCTCGGGACGCCGCCGCCGACGATGTCGGCGAAGTCGTCGAGTACGCGCGGTAACCGCCCGGGAGCGTCCGCGATCAGCACCAGACCCAGCACCGCGACTCCCTGGACGACACCTGACGCCCACTCGATCGCGGCCCGTTGGGCTGCACGCAGACCCGAGCCGTGGGTCCGGGCGACCAGAACCACCGGGGTCGGCACCGGCGGCGGCGGAATCGGCCAGCGATGGTTGGCGGCCCGGGTGCCGGGCAGCAACTGCGACATCGTGGTCTCGCCCGCGCCGCCGTGAACACCGACCCACCACAGCGTGTCGGCGGCCGGGATCGCGAACTTGGGCAGCCGCTGGTCCTCCGCGGGCGGCGCAACGCCGTGCTGCGGCGCGGACGGTCCGCGCGGACCGAAGTCCGGCTGAACCGAAGGGGCGACCGACTCCGGTGACCCCGAATCCGGCGGCTGTTGCTGCCGAGTCCATGGGTTCTGCGTCATGGCCCCTCCTCTCGCGCTGCGTCACAGGCTGTCGCCCACAGTATTCTCTCGCTTTCCGGGTGTACTTTCGTGACCCATCCACAGGCGAGGATGTTTCTACCCCCTTGTCGGGGTCAGTCGAGCCGCCCGGCCCGCGTGATTTCTGCCTGCCCGGAAACCCTGGCATGCGTCGTGCGGGAGACATGCTAGAACGAGGACGTCGAAGTCGGATGAACGAGGGGAACCTGTGGCGGGAATGAGAGGTCGTCGTGGCTGAGAAGATCCCGTCCTGGCCCAAGGTCACGATTCACCTGTACGACGACCACAACGCCGAGGTGAAGATCGCCGGCCGGAGTCACCCGGTCAACCACCACGATCCGCGACAGGCCGCGATCGCGATCGTCAGCGACCGGGCCGGCCAGCTCGGGCGGCCGGTCAAGGCGACCGCGGTGGAGTCCGACGGTGCCTCCTGGCCGCTGGTCATCCACCCGGACGGCCGGGTCGAGGCGATCGAACCCGAGGGTGGGCGTAAGGGCGGCCGTGGCGGCAAGTCGATGGTGCCGATCATCCTGGCCGCCGCCGTGGCCTTCGTGCTGATCGCGGGGACCGGCGTCTATCTCGTCGTGTCCGGGAGCGACGGGACCCCCAAGCCGACCGCCTCGCCGAAGCTGCCGCAGCTACCGGCTCCCAGCGTCGGCCCGGACCAGTTCGTCGCCCGACCGGTGCCGCCGGGGTGGTCCACCAACGCGAGCTGGACGGTCGACCTCGCACCGAACACCACTCCCGTCGTGTCACCCGACGGGAGTGAGGTCGCCGTACTGACGCCGGACAGCAAGCTGGCCGTGTTCGACGGAACCGGCAAGGTGATCTACCAGGACACACTGCCGAACCAGTTCCCGGTTCCGTCGTACACGATGATCGACGACAAGCCGGTGCTCGCGGCGGCCACCGACGACACGCTGTACTACTGGCCCGGCGACGGCGCGCTGCCGAAGGCGATCAAGCTGCCCAACAGCGCCGACGTCCAGTACTTCGGCACCTCGCCACTGATCGAGATGTCGGACGAGGCCGGCGACGGCGTGATCTCCGGTGGCCAGATCAAGGCGGTGCCGAACCAGAAGCGGGAGGCGACGATCCTGCTGGCCGAGGGCGACCGGGCGCTGATGGCCCGGTACGCCGGTCCGCTCTACTGGAGTCAACCGGATCACGACCTGCAGGAGTTGGACCCGAAGCCACCGAAGGGGTCGAAGGGTATCGACCGGGTTGTTGCCGCAAGCCCAGGTCTGGCCCTGGTGCTGTGGAAGACCGCGGACCCGGAGAAGGTGATCCCGGCCGTCCACTCGTCTGCCAACGGTGCCGTCGTCGCCACCTGCCAGACCACCGACACGGACAAGGCCGCCGGGTGGCAGTGGGTCCCGGACATCGGGCGCAAGGTCGCCGCGTGGGGTGAGTGCCTGATCAACTTCGGCAAGCACACGACATCGATCTACACCTCCTTCACCCCGCAGTCGATCACCGGTACGACGATCTACGGCACAGTCAGCGGTACGCCGGTCGCCACCACGCCGGGCGGCAAGTCGTACACGCTGGCGGCCAACACCGCGCGGCCCTGGGGCATCGTCGGCGGGCACGCGATCGTCGTGCACAACTCGGTCCTCTACGCGTTGGACAAGAAGTGAAGCCGGCGGCCCGAGCCGCAGGCGGACTTCTGGCGCTGCTGATGCTGATGGCACCGGGGCGGGCCTTGGCGGCCGACGATCCTGATCCGGTCACCTGGCCGACTGTCATTGCTCCGGGGGCGGGCAGCGGTTCGGATCCGGTGCCGGTCCAATGGACAGTCGTCACCAAGCCGGACCTCAACGGCCCCGACCCCGGCCCCACCACCTGGCCCCAACCCAAACCAGGCTGACCCCACGCGCGGCGCGGGTGCTACCGCCTGACGGGGAACAGATATGGCACAGGCCCGCGTCCCCCGAGGGGGGCGCGGGCCTGTGGTGTCGTGCTGTGCCGGGGTCAGCCGGCTGCGACCTCGAGGCGGACCGTGGCGGCCACCTCGGGGTGCAACTGGACCGAGACCTGGTGCTTGCCGGTGGTCTTGATCGGCGACGCGATCGCAATCGCGCGCTTCTCGACCAGCGGGCCGCCGGCGGACTTGATCGCCGCGGCGATGTCGGCCGGGGTGACCGAGCCGAACAGCCGGCCGGTGTCACCCGCCTTCACGCCGAGCGTGACATTGAGCTGCTCGAGCTGGTTCTTGACCTCGCTCGCGTGCTCCTTGCCCTGGATCGCCCGGGCGTCGCGCGCCCGCTTGATCGAGTGGATCTGCTTCTCGGCGCCGCGGGTCCAGCCGATGGCCAGGCCGCGCGGAACCAGGTAGTTGCGGCCGTAGCCGTCCTTCACCTCGACGATGTCGCCGGGAGCCCCGAGGCCCTCGACCTCCTGCGCCAGGATGAGCTTCATGGTCCGAACCTCCCTCAGCGAGCCGTGCTCGTGTACGGCAGCAAGGCCACCTCACGAGCGTTCTTGATTGCGGTGGCCACATCGCGCTGGTGCTGCACGCAGTTCCCGGTCACCCGGCGGGCGCGGATCTTGCCGCGGTCCGAGATGAACTTGCGCAGCAGCGCGGTGTCCTTGTAATCGACGTACGTCGCCTTGTCCTTGCAGAAGCCGCAAACCTTCTTCTTCGGCTTCCGAATGATCTTGGCCATTGTGGTGCTCTCTTCCTTCCAGAGCCCGGCACACGTGCCGGAATGGTCTGTGCTGTCAGTTCACGATCCAGGACCGGATCAGAACGGAGGCTCCTCCATCGAGCCGCCGCCCTGGCTGGCCCAGGGGTCGTTCTGCGGAGCGGCCTGGCCGCCACCGCCTTGCGGGGTTGCCCAGGGGTCACTCTGCGGGGCGCCACCGGCTTGGCCGCCGCCCTGGCCGCCGCCGAAGCCGCCGCCCTGGTTGCCGCCACCACCGAAGTTGCCACCGCCGCCTTCGCCGCCGGGGCCCGAGCGCATCGCCCGGGTCACCTTGGCGGTGGCGCTGCGCAGGCTCGGCCCGACCTCGTCCACGTCGATCTCGAAGACCGTGCGCTTGTTGCCCTCACGGTCGTCGTACGAACGGGACTTGAGCCGGCCCTGCACGATCACGCGCATGCCTCGCTGCAGCGATTCGGCCACGTTCTCCGCGGCCTGGCGCCAGACGGAGCAACTGAGGAACAGCGACTCGCCGTCCTTCCATTCACCTGACTGCCGGTCGTAGGTCCGTGGCGTCGACGCGATCCGGAAATTCGCGACGGCCGCACCGGACGGGGTGAACCGGAGCTCAGGATCGTCGACAAGGTTGCCGACCAGTGTGACGACGGTTTCGCCTGCCATTGCCGTTCCTCCTGCTATCGGGTGTGACTGTGTCAACAACTATCAGTAGCGGCCTGCGCCGACAGTACCGATGGTTGCTGACGACCCCAGGCTCAGTGCTGGTCCGGCCGGATGACCTTGGTACGGAGGATCGACTCGTTCAGCGTGAGCTGACGGTCGAGCTCCTTCACCACCGCCGGCTCGGCGGTCAGGTCGACGACGGCGTAGATGCCTTCGGACTTCTTCTTCACGTCATAGGCAAGCTTGCGGCGACCCCAGATGTCGAGCTTCTCGACCGTGCCACCTTCCTTGCGGACGATGTTCAGGTACTGGTCGATGGACGGCTCGACAGTGCGCTCATCGAGCTCCGGGTCGAGGATCACCATGACTTCATAACGACGCATGCGCGAACTCCACCTCCTTCGGACTTGGCGGCCACGGTCTCTCCGTGGCAGGAGGGCGATGCGGTGCGCTTCACGCCGACACTTGCCGTCGGCGCCAAGCAACGAGCCCGGTCGATGGACCGGGCCACATCCAAAGAATACCAGCGTCCGGACACCGACTTGACCATATCCACAGGCCAGTTCCGGTAACTCTGCGTGATACGGGCCCTGCCCGCGGCGAGGTGGGGTTGCGGGTGAGAACTGTCGGAGCGCGGTTCTAGGGTGGGGTCATGAGCTTGAAGCTGGGTGCGCATGTGGACCAGGAAGACCCGTTGGCCGAGGCGGCCGAGCGGGGTGCCGAGCTGGTGCAGTTCTTCATCGGCAATCCACAGGACTACAAGGCGCCGAAGCTCGCGTATGCCGACGGCGCGGAGGCGTTGCGGGACCGGGCGGCCGCCGCGGGCGTCGACCTCTACGTGCACGCGCCGTACCGGCTGAACGTCGCGAACACCAACAACCGGATCCGGATCCCGAGCCGCAAGCTGCTCCAGCAGACGCTCGACAAGGCCGCCGAGATCGCGGTCAAGGGCGTGATCGTGCACGGTGGGCACGTCGGTGACGAGGACGATCCGGAGGCCGGGTTCGACAACTGGCGCAAGTGCATCGAGCGCGCCGAGCTGCCCGTCCCACTGCTGATCGAGAACACGGCCGGCGGGGAGAATGCGATGGCCCGCCAGCTGGACCGGATCGCGCGACTGTGGGATGCCGTTCAGTCGTCCGGGAACGACCGTCTGGAGAACGTCGGCTTCTGCCTGGACACGTGTCACTTCCACGCCGCCGGTGAGGACCTGCCGACGGTCGTCGAGCGGGTCATGGCGATCACCGGACGGATCGACCTCGTCCATGCGAACGGCTCACGCGACGAGTTCGGCTCGGGCGCGGACCGGCACAGCAACTTCGAGGAGGGTCACATCGACCCGGCCGAGATCGTGGCGGTCGTGCAGGCGGCCGGTGCGCCGGTCGTGGTCGAGACGCCGGACGCCAATCACGGTCAGAAGGCCGACATCGACTACCTCCGCGCTCACCTCAAGTAGCCGGCGAGTCCAGCTCCGGGTTCAGGTTGTGGAGCCAGTAGGTCAGTGCCCACGGCAGCAGTAGCGCGAGCGCGGTCGTGCTGCCCGGTACGACGAAGACGCCGGCGACGATCGCCAGCAGGACCACGGCCGTGCTGACCTCGAAGAAGTCGAAGCGGCCGATCAGCTTGGTCCGCAGTGTCACGCGGCCGATGGCACACGCGATATACCCAACGATCAACACGACGAAGGCGACCAACGCGACGACTGCGCCGACCCACGCGAGTGCGTCGTACTTGTCGGCCTGGATCAGCGCGCCGGACAACTGAAAGACCGCGACCGCCCCAGTCAGCCCGGCGCACGTGAACAGGAAACCGGTCCGAGTTCGCCGAGCCTCGCCCGCATCGACCTTCGGCTCGGTCTCCTCCTCAGTCTCCTCCTCGGCCGCGCCCTCGTCCGCACCATCGGTCTCATGGTCAGGAACGGCGTCAGCAGCAGCGGGATCCGGTTCCGGGGGTGCCATGGGCCTGACGGTAGCGCAGCAGCAGAGTCAGGCCGGCTCTGGTACGGCGGCGGGCTTGGCGGCGCGCCAGGGGAGGACGGCGGCGCTGAGGAAGCAGCATGCTCCCGCTACCCAGAAGGCGCCTCGGAGGGTCAGGACGCTGGCGAGGATGCCGCCGAGGGCAATGAACGCCGGTTGGACGGAGCGGGAGCTGATCGACCACGCCGCAATCACACGGGACATGAAGCCGTCCTCGGTAACTTCCATCCGGTACGTCGCGAAGGACGGGTTGAAGACGCCGGCGGCCACCAACAGGAAGAACTCGGCCACGGTGAGCAGGGCAAACCCGCCGAAACCGTGTGGCGCCAAGGGAAAGAGCAACAACCACGGAGCCCGCAGTACGCCGAACACGACGAGCATTCGATGCAGTCCGTACCGCCGGGTGAGCGCCGGCGCGACCTGCGCACCCAGCACGCCGCCGAGACATGACGCGCCGAGAAACACTCCATAACTCCACGGCGCCAGACCGAGGTCACGCAGCATGAACACCGCCAGCAGTGGTGGCGTCATCATCACCGAACCGCCGAACAGTTGCGAGTTCCAGAACAGGACCGCGAGCCCGCGATGGCGCATGATGTACCGCCATCCGGCGGTGAGGTCGGGCTTGCCATCTCGCCGTACCGGCTCTGGCTCGGGCTGCTGGATCCGCCGGATGCCCAGCGCAGACAGCAAAAACGACACTCCATCGACTGCGAGCGTCGCTGTGGCGCCGACCAGGCTGACCAGCCCGCCACCGACCGCCGGACCGACGCTCAGCGCGATCCAGTTGGTCTGCTCGAACTTGCTGTTGGCCTCGGCCCGGCCGGCGGACGGGACCAGCGCCTTCAGGTGCGCGCCACTCGCCGCCTGGAACGCGATCATCCCGGCGGCGTTGACGACACCCACAACACAGAGCTGCGCGTAGGTCAGCACGTCGAAGGCTGCGGCAATCGGCACCGACAGCAGGACTCCGAACCGGACCAGATCCGCTGCGATCATCACCGGCCGTTTGTGCCGTTGCTCGATGAAATCACCCATCGGCAGCCCGAGCGCGGCACCAGCGACCGCGGACAACGCCGCCAGCATCGAGACCTGGAACGTATTCGAACCGAGCACAAGCACGGCGATCAGCGGCAACGCACCGAGGCTGACGGCCGATCCGAACGCACTAACAGCAAACGCGCCCCACAACCGACCGAAGTCCCGACCCAAAGACATCCCAGAATCGTAGAAGCCGCCGCCGACATTTAGCGCAGGTTCAGGCCACCATCGAGTATGACGACCTCGCCGGTCAGATATGTGTTCTGGACAAGGGCGGAGATCAGGTCCGCGACGTCGGCCGGCTGAGCGGCACGACGCATCGGGCTCGAGGTTTTCCACAGCTCCTGGGCGTCGGTCCACGACGCGGTGAGGGGCGTGTCGACCAGACCCGGCGCAACCGCGTTGACGCGGACCGACGGCCCGAGCGCCGCGGCCAGGAGCTTCGTGACGTGATTCAGTGCCGCCTTGGAAGCGGCGTACGCGACCGAGCTTCCCTTCGGCCGCACACCCGCGTGGCTGGTCACGTTGACGATGCAGCCGCCGGATTCGCGGAGCGCGGGAAGAGCCGCCGTACACAACAGCCACGGCGCGATCAGGTTCACGTCGAGCACCCGCCGCCAGTCGGCAGCACTCAAACCATCGAGCTCCGCATGTGGCACGGGCCAGCTGATCCCGGCGTTGTTCACCAGTACGTCGAGCCGTCCGTGCTCGGCCACGACCTCCGGGACCAACGCCGAAGCCGCGGCATCGTCCGCGAGATCAGCCTGGTGATACGACCCACCAAGCTCCGCAGCCAACGCCATCCCAGCGTCGCGACTCGAGCGCGAGTGCACTGCGACGGTCATCCCGTCCGCCGCCAGCCGCCGGGCCGTCGCCGCCCCGATCCCCGACGCCGACCCCGTCACCAACGCCACTCTCCGCATCGAGCAAGCCTAGAAGCCCGCCCGCTCACGCGCGGTAGCGGAGGCCGTCCATGAGGAGGTCCAGGGCGCGGTCAGCTTGGGCTCGGTCTTTGCCGGTGGCGAGGGCGATGCCGCTGACGTTGGTCAGCAGGTCCTCGGCGGTGACGTCGGTGCGCAACTCACCGGAGGCGGCGCCGGCCGCGAGAAGGGGATTGATCGCGCCTTTCAGCAGCTCGAGGCTTTGCGCGTACGGATTGGCGCCCGACGCGATCACGGCGCGGAGTGCGTCGGCCATCCCCAGCTTGCGGGTCATGTAGTCGACGAAACGACCCAGCCAGGCACGCATCGCGTCGGCGGGAGGCATCGAGTCGAGCAGCTCGGGCGCGGCGTCACACACCTGCGCCAGCTCGTTGCGGTACGCCGCCTCGATCAGCAGCTCGCGGGTGGGGAAGTGGCGGTACAGCGTGCCGATACCGACACCGGCGTTCTTCGCGATCCCCTCCAGCGTCGTCTCGAGGCCGCAGGTCGAGAAGGCATACGCCGCCGCGACCAGGATCTGCTCGCGATTGCGCTGGGCGTCCGCGCGCAGCGGACGCTCACTCGTACTGGACATGTCCGCTCCCTCCCGAGCCCACAATTTAGCGGACTTGATAATCGGAGGTGCCTCCGTTTAACTGGGCGGTACCGGAGGATCCTCCGGTTAAGCGTAGCTCGCAGAACAGGAAGTGCCCTGATGAGCAGGATCACCACCCCCTTCACCCGGGAATCCACCGCTGCCGAGGTCATCGACGGCGTCGACCTCACCGGCCGGCGCGCGGTCGTGACCGGCGGCGCTTCGGGCATCGGCGTCGAGACCGTCCGTGCGCTGGCCGCGGCCGGCGCCGAGGTCACCCTCGCCGCCCGCAACACCGCCGCCGGCGAGCGCGTCGCGGCGGACATCATCGAAACCACCGGCAACAGCCACGTGTTCGTCGCGCCGCTCGAGCTCGCGGACCGCGCGTCGGTCCGGGCGTTCGCCGCCGGCTGGGACGGCCCGCTGCACATCCTGGTGAACAACGCCGGCGTGATGGCCGAGCCACTCACCCGTACGCCGGAGGGTTGGGAGCACCAGTTCGCCACCAACCACCTCGGGCACTTCGGCCTGGCAATCGGTCTGTACGACGCTCTCGCTGCCGCCGGTGATGCCCGGATCGTCTCGGTCAGCTCGAGCGCGCACCTGCGTTCGGACGTGCACTTCGACGACATCCAGTTCGATCACCGGCCGTACGACCCGTGGTCGGCGTACGGGCAGTCGAAGACCGCCAACGTGCTGTTCGCGGTCGAGGGCGCCAAGCGCTGGGCGAGCGAGGGCATCGTGATCAATGCACTGATGCCCGGTGGCATCAGAACCGCCCTGCAGCGCCATCTGTCGCCGGAAGTGCAGGCGGATTGGGACAAGTACCCGTGGAAGACAACCGAGCAAGGCGCCTCCACTTCGGTGCTGCTGGCCGCGTCGCCACTGGTCAGCGGTGTGACCGGAAAATACTTCGAGGACAACAACGAAGCGCTCCCTGCCACGGGCGACGAGTCCAGGGGCGTTGCGTCGTACGCACTCGACCCGGAGGCGGCCACGCGGCTGTGGGACGTGTCACTCGAACTTCTTGGCCACTGAGAACGTCGTGCCCCCGGAGGTTTGATCAGGTCACCGGCTCGGCTACGCCTGAGGGCTTCGGGCCGGTAACCTGACCGACCGTGAGTGACTTGAGCATCCGGACCATCTCCGCCGACGAGCACGCGGCGTTCATCGCCGCGCAACCGTCGGCCAGCTTCCTGCAGACCCCGGGGTGGGCAGGCGTCAAGAAAGAGTGGAAGGCGGAGTCACTCGGTTGGTACGACCCGGCGGTCTCGTCGGAGCTGATCGGCGCCGGCCTGGTCCTCTACCGCCAGATGCCCAAGGTGAAGCGGTATCTGGCGTACCTCCCCCAGGGCCCGGTGATCGACTGGGACGCGATCGACCTCGGCCGGTACCTGCGCCCGCTCTCGGCGCTGATGCAGGAGCGCGGCGCCTTCGGTATCCGGATGGGTCCGCCGGTCGCGGCCCGGCGCTGGGGCCCGAAGGCGATCAAGGACGCGATCGCCGGCGGTCAGCAGCCGAAGCTCGGCGACGTCCGGCCGGATGTGATCGAGCCGTCCGGTGAGATCGTGACGTCGCAGCTGCGCAAGCTCGGCTGGAAGCCGCCACGGGTCGGCGAGGGATTCGCCGCCGGGCAACCGCAGTACGTCTTCCAGCTCCCGTTGGCCGGCCGCAGCCTGGACGACCTGCTGAAGGGTATGAACCAGCAGTGGCGTCGCAACATCAAGAAGGCGGAGAAGGCCGGCGTCGAGGTGACGCTGGGCGGGCCGGAGGACCTCAAGGCGTTCCACCAGCTGTACGTCGAGACCGCGCAGCGGGACCACTTCACGCCGCGCGGGCTGCCGTACTTCGAGCAGATGTACGCGGCGATGACGAACCAGCCGGCCGATTGCTGCGACTTCCGGCTCTACAACGCCTACCACGAAGGCGATCTGGTCGCGTCGACGATCTGGATCCAGGTCGGCGAACACTCCTGGTACTCCTACGGGGCCAGTTCGACCGCGAAGCGTGACGTCCGTGGATCGAACGCGGTCCAGTGGAGGATGATGTCGGACGCACTCGCCGCGGGCGCGTCCGTGTACGACCTACGGGGCATCACCGACACCTTGGACCCGAACGACCCGCATGTCGGGTTGATCCAGTTCAAGGTCGGCACCGGCGGCGAGGCCGTCGAATACGTCGGTGAGTGGGATCTGCCGTTGAACAAGGCGCTCTACACCGCATTCGACCTCTACATGAGACGGCGTTGACACCATGCCCCTAGTCCTGCACGTCGATTCCGATCGATGGCGTGATCACCTGCGGTCCACCTGGACCCCCGATATCGTCCCGGTCGCGAAGGGCAACGGGTACGGGTTCGGCAACCAACGGCTGTTGGCCGAGTCGCGCGCGCTCGGCGCGCGTACCGTTGCTGTCGGCACCTATTTCGAGGTGCCACCGGATCCGCGTGAGGACGTCGTCGTACTGTCGCCGTGGCGGCCGTTCCTGGAGATCCCGTCGAGCAAGAACGTGATCCACACGGTCAGCCGGCTCGCCGACCTGGTCTCGATCCCGGCCGGGAGCAGGGTGCTGATCGAGGTGATGACCTCGATGCGGCGGCACGGGATCGGCGCCCGCGAGCTGCGGCACACGATGCTGCTGAACGCGCTCGACCGGATCAGGTTCGAGGGCTGGTCGCTGCACTTCCCGATGGGCGCCGGCGGTACGTCGGCCAACCTCCGCGAGGCGCAGCAGTTGGCGAAAGCGGCGATCGACGTACGCAAGGGTGCGTTGTGGGTGTCGCACGTACCGGCGCAGAAGCTGGGCGACATCGGCGAGAACGTGCGGCTCCGGATGGGCACCGGGCTCTGGCTCGGCGACCGTGGCGCGTTGACGGTCCGGGCGACCGTGCTCGATGTGCACTCGGTGCGCCGCGGTGAGCGCGTCGGCTACCGGCAGCGCCGGGTCAACGGCGACGGCCACATCCTCGTCGTCTCCGGCGGCACGGCCCACGGCGTCGGCCTGGAGGCGCCGACCGCCGCCGCGACCGTCCGTCAGCGCGCGATCGCGATGGCCAAGGGCAGCCTGGACGCGGCCGGCATGGCGCTGTCGCCCTTCACCATCGAGACCAAGCAGCGCTGGTTCGCCGAGCCGCCGCACATGCAGGCCAGCATGCTGTTCCTGCCGTCGTCCGTGGCACCCCCCGCAGTCGGCGACACCGTCGGCGTCGACGTCCGCTTCACCACGACCCTCTTCGACAAGGTGTCCATGGACTAGTGCCTTGACCTCAGGTGGACCTGAGGTTGCAGCGTGTAGGTATGGGCTTTCTGGAGCGGCCCGGGGCTGCGGAGCTTCGGGCGGAGTCGTACCGGTTGCTGGCGCTGAAGCGGGGCGCCAGCTGCGTGGATGTGGGTTGCGGTGCCGGACGTGCGGTCGCCGAGTTGGCGGCCAAGGGCCTGAAGGTGACTGGCGTGGACGCGGACGTGGACGCCATCACCGCCGCCCGTGAGCGCGCGCCGGGGGCGATGTTTCACGTGGCACGCTCCGATGACCTGCCGCTGGAGGACGAGTCGATGGACGGCTACCGAGCGGTCCGCCTCTTCCACCTGCTCGAGGACCCGCTCCCGACCGTCGCGGAGGCATGGCGCGTGCTCCGGCCCGGTGGTCGGGTCGTGCTCGGCGGCCAGGACTACGGCTTCCTGCTCGTGGACAGCACCGACCAGGACCTGACCGACGTAGTCCTGCTCGGCCTCGAATCACGGTCGGTCTCTCCCCGCGCGGCGCGCAGTCTCCGCGACAACCTCCTGGATACGGGCTTCCACGAGGTCGAGGTCGTCGTACGCACGGAAGTCGTGACCGACCACGCGGTCATGGCCCAGCAGCTGAAGACCGCCGCCGCGGCCGCGGTCGACAAGGCCTTGATCACGCAGGACGACGCCGACAGCTGGCTGCACGACCAAGCCACCCGAGGCCGCCAGAACCGCTTCCTCGCCGTCCTCCCCACCCTTCTCGTCGGTGGGCGCCGCTAGCGCTTCAGCTGGCCTTGCCAGCGGACGGTGGGGAGTAGGGCGGCTGGGTCGACACGATCCTTGTTGGCGGCAACGATGTCGAACATCGTGTCGATCAGGGTGTCCGACAACAGGTGCGGCTGGAGGCCGAGGCCGACCAGGCCGGTGTGCTTGACGTTGTAGTAGTGCTCGGCCTGCTCGACGCGCGGGTTCTCCAGGTGCTCGACCTGGACCGGGCCGGGGAAGCACTCCGCGACCTTCTCCGCGATCTGCGCGACCGAGTAGCTCTCGGTCATCTGGTTGAAGACGCGGAACTCGCCGGCGTCGGCCGGGTTCTCGACCGCGAGCCGGATGCACTCGACGGTGTCCCGGATGTCCAGCAGGCCACGGGTTTGACGGCCGGTCCCGTAGACCGTCAGCGGCTCGCCGAGCACGGCCTGGATGACGAACCGGTTGAGCACGGTGCCGAAGACGGCGTCGTAGTCGAACCGTGTCGCCAGCCGCTCGTCGCGCACGGTCTGGTCGGTCTGCTGCCCGTAAACCACGCCCTGGTTGAGATCCGTGACGCGCAGACCCCAGATCCGGCACCCGAACTCGAGGTTGTGCGAGTCGTGCACCTTGCTCAGGTGATAGAACGACCCCGGCTTCTTCGGGTAGAGCATCCGGTCCTTGCGACCGTTGTGCTCGATCTCCAGCCAGCCTTCCTCGATGTCGATGTTCGGCGTGCCGTACTCGCCCATCGTGCCCAGCTTGACCAGGTGGATGTCCGGGTTCGTCTCGGCGACGGCGTACATCAGGTTCAGCGTGCCGACCACGTTGTTGTGCTGGGTGTAGACCGCATGCTTGCGGTCGATCATCGAGTACGGCGCCGCCCGCTGCTCGGCGAAGTGCACGATCGCGTCGGGCTCGAACTCAGTGAGCACGTGGTAGACGAAGTCGGCGTCCAGCAGGTCCCCGACGTACGACGCGATCCGCCGGCCGGAGACCTCCTCCCAGGCCGCGACCCGGCTGCCGAGCTCCTGGATCGGCACCAGGCTCTGCACTCCCAACTCGGTGTCGTAGCCACGACGGGCGAAGTTGTCGAGCACCGCGATGTCATGTCCGCAGTCGGACAGGTGGAGTGCGGTCGGCCACCCAAGGTAACCATCACCACCGAGGACCAGTACACGCACGAGGGGTTCCGCCTTCGGAGTCGAGGAAAGTTGCCGTTGTACCTGTTCCTATCCCCTCGCGAACCAAACCTAACGTGATCAGCTCCACTTGGACGGCTAAGAATTTGCTGGCAATCCGTCCCACCAGTCACGCCTCGGTGCTTAGAGGGCAGAATGACCAGAGTGCAGGAACATTCCGGAGCCTTCAGCGACGCGACCGGGCGCGACCTCGAGTCGGGTGGTGCCAATCAGCCCAGGTACCGCCGCTACCAGCACGACCTGATCGCGCCGCACTGCGGCCGTACGGTGCTGGAGGTCGGCGCGGGCCTGGGCGAATTCGCTGCAGGGTTCACCGGTATGGACCGGTTGGTGCTCACCGACGCGGATCCGGACGCGGTCGAGTTGCTGGCCGAGCGTTTCGCCGATCGTCCCGAGGTGGAAGCCCGCCAACTCGCGCTCGGTGGTGAGTTGAGCCTGGACAAACCGGTCGATTCGGTGATCGCGATCAACGTTCTCGAGCACATCGAGGACGACGCGGCAGCGCTGAAATCGCTGGCTGGATTGGTGATCCCGGGCGGCACGATCGTGCTGTGGGTGCCCGGCTACCAACAGTTGTACGGCGAGTTCGACCGGCGCGTCGGGCACTTCCGGCGCTATACCCCGGCCACTCTCCGCGACGCGTTCGACCGGGCCGGCCTGCGGGTCGAGGTGGCCAAGCCGGTGAACCTGCTGGGCGGAATCGCTTGGTGGGCAGCGGTTCGGCGCGGTGGCAGCACCAAGCCGAACCCTCGGCTCGTCGCGATCTACGACCGCTTCGTGGTCCCGGTGACTCGCGCGATGGAGTCGATCGTGCCGGTGCCCTTCGGACAAACAGTTCTCGGCGTGGCTCGGGTACCGGGATGAAGCTTCCGCGGATCCGCTTGTTGCTCTGGGCAAAGTATTCGGCGTCGTCGGTGATCGCCGGGGTGATCAGCGAGCTGGCGTTCGTGCTCTGCTACTGGATCGGCACCCGGCCGGTCTGGGCCAGCGTGATCGCGTTCCTCGCCGGTGCCCTGCCGAACTACGTGCTGAACCGGCGCTGGGCCTGGGGCCGCACCGGTCGCGCCGACCGCACCCGCGAGCTGTTGCCGTACGCAATCATCGTGGTAGTCACCGCACTCGCGGCGGCGCTGGTGACGAGCGCGACCGACCACTGGTTGCGGGGTTGGACCGATTCGCACTTCTGGCAGACAGTCCTCGTCAGCATGGCGTTCCTCGGGACCTACGGCGTGATGTTCATCCTGAAGTTCGTGCTGTTCGACCGCTTCGTGTTCGCCAAGCCGGCCGCCGCAGTACGTACTCCCGCCACCACGTCCCAGTCATGACCCTGGCGTAGTTCGCGCCGTACACGAGGCCTGGGCCCTTCTTGCTGCTCCCGTCGCCGCGGCGGCGCATCGTCATCGGCAGCTCGACCACTCGGGCTCCGCTGGCCAGGACACCGAGCAACAACTCCGACGACTGGTACTGCGGCTCCCGGAGGGTGACCGAAGACGCCAACGCGGCTCGCATCGCCCGGAACCCGAACGACGTGTCGGTCAGCTTCCGCCGGGTCAGAATCGACGCCAGTACAGCGAAAACCCGGACACCGACCCACCGCAGGCGACTGTCCGCGTCCTCCTGGCCGAGCCGGCGCGAGCCGGTCACGAAGTCGGCCCGGCCCTCCAGGATCGGTGCGAGCAGGACCGGCAGCTCGTCGTTGTCGTACTGCCCGTCCGCGTCCGTGGTTGCGACGTACTGCGCTCCGCCCTGTCCGGCGATCTGGTAGCCGAGCCGTAGCGCGGCACCCTGGCCACGGTTGACCGGGGCAACACACACATAGGCGCCGTGCTCGGCTGCGACCTCGGCGGTGTTGTCCTCGGCGCCGTCGACCACGACCAGCACGTCGACCGGGAGGCCGGCGCAGGTCTTCGGCATGTTCTCCAGAACCGCGCCGATGCCGCCGGCTTCGTTGTAGGCGGCAATGACCACGACCAGCGGCGCGAACGCCGGATCGCCGTGACGCGCACGCAGATCGTCCAGAGCGGCCGAGTCGGCCTTGTCCGGGTACGCCCCCAGCGGTGGCCGCTGCTGGCTCCGCCCGAGCAGAGCGGTCAGGCCGAGCGCGCCTGCGAACGGGAACAAGACCAGACCGGGCAACTGATACCGCCACGAGAACTCGAACGCCGCGGACCCCAGCAGCAGGATCACCGCCGACGCTGCCGGCAACAGCGCGGCCGAGCGGAGACGTGACGTCTTAGCGCGGCCGAGCCCAAAGGCTGCGGCAAAGGCGATCAGTCCGGCGAGACCGAGTAGCAGACCGGACGTGTAACCGCCGTGCAGTTGGTACGCCCTCAGGATCTTGGCAGGTCCAGTGTTCACGTGCGGCTCGGTGCCACCCCACTCCACCGCGGCCGGGGCGGTGTTGGGATCGCTCAGGTTCGGATAGGTGAGCTGGAACTGCCAGCGGTCCAGCGGCACGTCATCCGGGGACGTGGTCCGGGTGGGCGCGAAGCCTTTGAAGAAGTCCTTGAGTGCGGCCCAGGTGACGTCGAGTGGCTGGTGCCGGATGACGAGCATGCTGAACTCGGTGGCCAGCTGCTGCTTCGTCGTACCGGGTGGAAGCGGTCCGGGCCAGTTCGGATCGCCGTAGTGGTCGTGGGCGTACTTGTCGACGCCTAGTCGCTGTCCAAGCGGCTCCTTGGGGCAGAAGAGCCGGGTCCCGGCGTTCAGCGGAAGTTTGGCGCAGTTGGCGACCACCGCGGTCCGGCCGTAGAGCACCTGGTTCTCGGCGCCGGAAAAGCCCCACCGGCCGGTCGAGTGATGGAAGTACGTCGCATAGCCACCCAACGCGACAGCGAACACCGCCACGACCGCTGCGCAGCGTCCGACCAGCAGGCGCCAGTTGGTGCGCCACGCCGAGCCGACCACGATCAGATAGATGACGACACCCAGGACCAGCGTGATGCCGATCGTGCGCAGGATGAACGCGGCACCGAGGATCAGACCGGCGCCGGCCGCGCGCTTCCAGCCCGGTGCGCCCCAGCCGAGGAGCAACCAGAGCAGCCCGACCAGCAGTACGTCGAAGAGGGTTTCGGCCATGATGTTCTGCTCGATCTGCACCTGGTACGCATCCAGAAGCAGCGGTGCGGCCGCCAAAGCGGACAGCCAGCGGTATGCGCCGAGCCGGCGGGCCAGTGCGTAGATCGCTACGCCCAGGGCCAGGCCGAAGAGGTGCTGCAGGATGACGACGAACGTCACGCCGCCGAGTGCGACCAGGGGCCTCAGGAACAGCGAGTAGCCGATCGGGTTGAGCTGGTCGGGCTTCAGCTCGTGCATGTTCTCGAGGTAGTGGACCGAGTCGACGTAGAGGATCGCCGGTTGGTACGCGACGGTCGCGAGGATCCGTAGCGCGGCGCCCAGCACGAGCAGGGCGACGAGCAGCCAGTGCTTCCGCAGGTACGCGATCACTGGTCTTTGAAGTACTGCCAGGTGCGAGCCAACCCGTCCGCCAGCGACACCGTCGGCGCGTAGCCGAGGTCGTTGGTGATGTCGACGACGACCGCCGGCATTTCACCGGCCGGTGCCTCGATGTGCTCGGCCGGCAGCGGAGCACCCGTGACCGCGCGCACGGTGTCGATCATCTCCAGCACCGAGACCGACGTACCCGATCCGATGATCGTGCGACCGTCGTACCGCTTGTCGAGCGCCAGCAGGATCCCGGCGACCACGTCGTCGATGAAGACCAGGTCGCGGCGCTGCTTGCCGTCGCCGTGGACCCGGACACCCTCGCCCGTCAGGGCCGCTCGCATCATCCGCGGCACGAAGCTGTCCTTGTGCGACATCCCCGGCCCGTAGACGTTGGTGAACCGTAGCGCGGCGGTGGCCATGCCGTAGCTGCCGGAGTACGCCGAGAGCAGCATCTCGCAGGCCGCCTTGGTCGCGCCGTACGGCGTCAACGGCCGCAGCGGCAGCTCCGTGGTGATGGTCGACGTACCGACGTCACCGACTACCGCGTTGGTCGAGGCGAGCACGAACCGGTCGACACCGCTGCCTCGCGACAACTCCAGCAGCACCTGAGTGATCGTTACATTCTGTGCGAACGTCTGCATCGGAGCGTGCACGGACTTGAGCACCGACGTCAGTGCGGCCAGATGCACCACCGCAGTCGGTCGCGTCTCGAATGCGGCCACGCAGGTCTCCTGCTCGGCCAGATCACCGGTCACCACGTGGACACCCTCGTCCCAGGCGACCCTCGGCGGCTCCCGATCCACTGCCGTTACAGCAACCCCACGCCGCCGCAACGCAGCCACCACCGCCCGCCCGATAAACCCGGCCGCCCCCGTGACCAGCACCCTTTCGTCCATGATCGAAACCTACCTGCGATCACCAGACCCTGAACCACCCCGGTGCTGTAATCGGAGCCCAGCACGGAAGGAGCCGCCATGGAGACGTCGCCCGAGGGAAACAACGACCTGCGGGGTGCCGGCCTGGACCACTGGGCGGGTACGGCGAACCGGCAGGCCCATCCGCGCAGCGACTTCGCGAAGCCCGCGCCGTGGCTCGACGACCTGGTCGCGCTCGCCGCGAGTGGGCCGGATGGAAGAGCCGACGCGATCGCCGGCATGGTGGAGAAGCTGAGGCTCGAGAACGATCCCGACTCGCTCGCCGTCGACAGCGGGCAGGCCGAGCCGTACCTCGCCGAGACGCGGGAGGCGGGCATCGGCCGCTGGCTGGACCAGCAGGTCGAGGACGCCGGTCTGGGCAACCGTCCACCGGAGGATGCGCTCAAGTGGCTCGCGCCGGGGACCGGGACCCAGGTGACCTCGGACGGTGCCCGGACGGCTCCGGCGGTGACACAGCACGGTGCCGCCAGAGACCGTGGTGGGATGCGTTCGCAGTAAGCCGTTGGGCGATTGGTTCGGACACACGGGCGGACGGTGTGTGGCGAAGTCTTGACCGCGGGTGATGATGATGGGCAGGATCGCCCCGGGCGCGGGCTGACAACCTTGTCATCGGGGCCGCGCAAACCCTGCCGGTGGACAGCTCGCGCTGTCGCGCCGGTCCGGCCGTGCAAGGAGCGTGGATGAAACTCCGCCGCCCACTGGGGCTCGTCGCGTCTCTAGGTTTAGTTGTGACAATGTCGCCTGTTATGACGTCAGCGCATGCCGTCCCTTCGTCCTCCGACGCCCCTGCACAACCGGTGGTGTCCGGGGCCCCGTACTACACCTCGTTCGAGCCGGGGCAGCCGCAGCCCGGCTACACCGATGCCGTCGAGACCGGCCCGGACGGGAAGCCGCGCACCGACGGGGTGCAGGGACCGACGCCGACCGGTGTCGGCGGCAGTGAGATGGACAAGGTCACCAAGGTGACCGCGAACGGCGAGAACACCGGTGGCGGCGAGATTGCCACCAACGCGGCCGACGGTGACAAGTTCACCAAGTGGCTCGTGTTCCAGCCGACCGGCTGGCTCGTCTACGAGACCTCGGCGCCGGTCGTGATTCGCAAGTACGCGTTGACCTCGGCGAACGACGCCGACGGCCGCGACCCGAAGAACTGGACCTTCTCCGGTTCGAACGACGGCAGCACCTGGACCGCCCTGGACACCCAGACCGGCCAGGACTTCCCGAATCGGTTCCAGACCAAGGAGTACAGCTTCACCAACGAGACGGCGTACAAGTTCTTCAAGCTGGACGTCACGCTGAACCACGGCGACGGCATCGTCCAACTCGCCGACCTGTACCTCTCGAACGGCGCACCGCTGCCGCCACCCGGCCCGGTCGCCGAATCGCGACTGGACTCCGGCCCGACCAGCGCCTACAACGCCCGTGCGCGCGTCGGCTTCACCGGCGTCAAGTCGTTCCGGTACGCCGGTCACCAGACCACCGAGGGCCGCGGGTACTCCTGGAACAAGATCGCCGACGTGGATCTGAAGGTCGGCAAGGACACCCGGCTGTCGTACAAGATCTTCCCCGAGTTCATCGAGGGCGATCTCAGCTACCCGAGCACGTACGCGGCGATCGACCTGGCCTTCTCCGACGGGACGTACCTGAGCGACCTGAAGGCGAAGGACAACCACGGCTTCCGGCTCAGCCCGCGCGGTCAAGGCGATGCCAAGGGCCTGTCGACGAACCAGTGGAACAACATCGAGGCCGACCTCGGCGCGGTGGCCAAGGGCAAGACGGTCACGCGGATCCTGATCGGGTACGACAAGCCGTCCGGTCCGGCCGAGTTCCGCGGCTGGGTCGACGACGTACGGATCGCGGCCGCCATCAACCCTGACCGCGTGGCCCAGAAGACCGCGGCCAAGCACCCGTCGGACCTCGCCCTCACCACCCGGGGCACGAACGCGACCGGCGGCTTCTCACGAGGGAACAACTTCCCGGCAACCGCCGTACCGCACGGCTTCAACTTCTGGACTCCGGTCACCAACGCCGGCTCCACGTCCTGGCTGTACGACTACGCCAAGGGCAACAACGAGGCCAACAAGCCGACCATGCAGGCGCTGTCGATCAGTCACGAGCCCAGCCCGTGGATGGGTGACCGGCAGACCTTCCAGGTGATGCCGTCGACAGCGGCGACCCCGACCGCGGACCGCACCGCGCGAGCCTGGTCGTTCAGTCACGACAACGAGGTCGCTCGGCCGTACTACTACGGCGTCACGTTCGACAACGGCAACGCTGCCGAGATCGCGCCGACCGACCACGCGGCGATGCTGCGGTTCAGCTTCCCGGCCGGCAACCCGTCGCTGATCTTCGACAACGTCAGCAACAGCGGCGGTCTGACGCTCGACCCGGCGACCGGCGTGGTCACCGGCTTCAGCGACATCAAGAGCGGCCTGTCCACCGGCGCCGGACGCTTGTTCGTGTACGGCGTCGTCGACCAGAAGGTGATTGCCTCCGGCAAGCTCTCGAACGGCGGCGGCGCGAACGTCGGTGGCTATTTCAGCTTCGACGCCAAGGACACCCAGGTCCAGCTGCGGATGGCGACCTCGCTGATCAGCACCGCGCAGGCGCAGAAGAACCTGGAACTCGAACTGCCGGCCGGCTCGAAGTTCGGTCAGGTGAAGGACGCCGCGCAGGCTCAGTGGGACGCCAAGCTGCGCACCATCGAGGTCGAGGGTGCGACGGCCGACCAGCTGACCACGATGTACTCGAACCTCTACCGCCTGTTCCTCTACCCGAACAACGGCTCCGAGAACACCGGCACCAAGGCCAAGCCGGTGATCCAGTACGCATCGCCGACCTCGCCGAAGGTGGGTACCGACACCCCGACCACGACCGGTTCGAAGATCGTGGCCGGCCAGACGTACGTGAACAACGGCTTCTGGGACACGTACCGGACGGTGTGGCCGGCGTACTCGCTGTTCTCCCAGGACGACGCGGCGGCGCTGGTCAACGGATTCGTCCAGCAGTACAAGGACGGCGGCTGGATCTCCCGCTGGTCCTCACCCGGTTACGCGAACCTGATGGTCGGTACGTCGTCGGACGTGGCCTTCGCGGACGCGTACCTCAAGGGAATCAAGGGTTTCTCAGACGCAGACGTCCAGGCGATTTATGCTGCGGCCGTCAAGAACGCGACCGTGGTGCCGCCGTCGGAGAACGTCGGCCGTAAGGGCATGGACCTGGCCACGTTCAACGGCTACACGGCCAACACCACCGGTGAAGGCTTCAGCTGGTCGATGGACGGCTACATCAACGACTTCGGCATCGCGAACCTGTCGAAGGCCCTGTACGACAAGGCGAAGAAGAGCGACCCGCGCAAGCAGGAGTACCTGGACAACTACAAGTACTTCATCAACCGGGCCCGCAACTACGTCACGCTGTTCGACCCGGCGATCAACTTCTTCCAGGGCAAGGGCCCGGACGGGGTCTGGGGCAACTCCCCCAGCACGTTCGACCCGCGCGACTGGGGTCACGACTACACCGAGACCAACGCGTGGAACATGGCGTTCTCGGCACCGCAGGACGGCGCCGGACTGGCCGCGATCTACGGTGGTCGCGACGGCCTGGCGAAGAAGCTCGACGAGTTCTTCAGTACGCCGGAAGACGCCCTCCACACCGGCGGGTACGGCGGCACGATCCACGAGATGCTCGAGGCACGCGACGTACGGATGGGTCAGTACGGGCACAGCAACCAGCCGTCGCACCATCTGACCTACATGTACGACTTCGCCGGGCAGCCGTGGAAGACGCAGGCGCTGGTCCGCGAGGCCGTGTCCCGGTTGTACCTGGGCTCCGAGATCGGGCAGGGCTACCCCGGTGACGAGGACAACGGCGAGATGTCGTCGTGGTACCTGTTCAGCATGCTCGGGATCTACCCGTTGCAGGTCGGGTCCCCGACGTACGCGATCGGTTCGCCGCTGTTCACCAAGGCGACGATCCGGCTGGCCGGCGGCAAGAAGCTGGTGATCAGTGCCCCGGGCAACAGTGCGAAGAACATCTATGTGAAGAGCGTTCGGGTGAACGGGAAGAAGTGGACATCGACCGCGCTTCCCCATGAGTTGATCGCCAACGGCGGCAAGATCGAGTTCGAGATGACCGACAAGCCGTCCACGTGGGGTACCGGCCGGAACGACGCCCCGCCGTCGATCACCAAGCCCGGCGAGGACCCGATGACGTGGCGGGACTCGACCTCCGACACCGGTGCGGTGACCAGCGCGGGCGGTGCGGACGTGACCGCGCTGACCGACAACGATGCCAAGACGCAGGTCACGCTCAGCGGCGCGGCCCCGACGGTCACGGTCGCCCTTCCGCAGGGCCGGCCGGTCGGCATGTACACGCTGACCAGCGGAGCCACCGGGGTCGCTCCCTCTGCATGGACGTTGGAGGGATCGAACGACGGTACGACCTGGTCCACGGTGGATCGCCGGACGGGTGAGAGTTGGGCGTGGGCGTCGTACACCCGCGCCTTCAGTGTTGCCGCACCCAAGGCGTACACGCAGTACCGCCTGGTGTTGACGCCGGCCGCAGGATCCACCGGAGTCACCCTCGCCGAGCTCGAACTCCTCGGCACCCTGAAGGGCGTCGAGCCGGGCACCCACCCGAGCGACAAGCGCGTCGCCGAGACGAAGCCGAGCCCGACACCGTCCCAGTCGATCGACCGCAACTACGGCTGATCCCCGTCGCCGGTTCCTGTCACTTGTAGTGGCAGGAACCGGCGAACTTCAGCAGCGTCGGCTCGTCCCAGGCCAGGTTGTAGGCGTTGTTGGCGACCGCGATGAGCTTCGTGGTCTGCCCTTGCCGGACGTGCACCTCGCGGCGACCGTCCTGCTTGCTGCCGCCTGAGATGATCGCCTCCTTGTTTCCGGCCCGGACCTTCGGCAGCTTGGTCCAGGGCTCGGTGTACTTGTCAGCCGTCAGGCCCTCGCCGTTGTCGCTCATTGCGGTCTGCCGGACCACGATGCTGTAGCTCACGTCGTGGTACTGCTTCGGATTCCGGAGCGCCGGGTCGTAGACCTCCTGCTGCTCCCAGTCGCCCGGGGACGTGACCTTCGCTGTCCAGCCCTTCGGGACCAGGTCGCAGGTGATCACACCGGGGAACGGCTTGGTGTTCGCGACCAGAGCGACCGGCGTGACCGGGATGGGCGGTGCCGGGCGGCGGTCGCCCGGAAGGCCACCCGGGATGAACTTCGGGGCCGGTCGGGTCGACGCTGTGGTCGGGGCGGGCGCTGTCGGGGTCGGCGTGGTTCGGGCGGCTGGGGCCGGCGTGCCGTCGTTCGTCGTACCCGAGGGGAGCAGGGACCAGCCGACGCCGACGACCACGGCAGTGGCGACAGCTGCGGTGGCGACTCCGGTGGCGCGACGGCGTCGGACGGCACGGTGGCCGCGGTCGAGGTCTGCGGAGAGGTCGGCGTCGGTGACGGCCGGCTCCGGGCCGGCGGCCTGGTCGAGCAGTTCTTTCATGTCGGTCATGAGAGGGTCTCCAGGGTTTCCAGCGGGTCGTGGAGGAGATCGCGCATCGTCGCGAGAGCGCGCGAGGTCTGCGACTTGACGGTCCCGGTCGAGCAGCCCATCAGCTCGGCGGTCGTCTGTACGTCGAAATCGCGGAAGTACCGCAGGACCACGACCGCGTGCTGCCGGCGGGGAAGCTTCGCGAGTGCCTCGAGCACGCTGAGCCGGTCGGCCGGATCCGGGCCGCGCTCGGGGATCGCGTCGTACATGTGCTCGGTGGTCGCCTCCCGGCGGCGCCACATCCGGCGGCGTTCGTCGAGGAACGCGTTGACGAGGATCCGGTCGGCGTACGGCGCCGCGCCGTCCTCCCGCCGTACCTTCGCCCAGTGCACGTACAGCCTGGTCAGCGCGACCTGGACCAGGTCTTCGGCCCAGTGTGCGTCCCCGGCTGTGAACAGCCGGGCCGTTCGCAGCATCCGGCCGCGGTGTGCTGTCACGTAGTCGAGGAACTCGGTGTCCCTGTCGCTCACGTCCAGCCCTCCCTCCGTCGGTGATCTCCACCCTGGACGTACTGGGTGACCACCTGAAGAGGTTGCATTCGGGCCCGAGACTGGCTGCTGCGGTTCGGATGGCTGCGGACATGGCGAGGGCGGCAACTCGAGGTCGCCGCCCGTCACGCACGTTTACCGACGGAGCCTGCCCCTGAAAGGTTCCGCCGGAAGTCTCACCCGCGGAGTCGATGAGGGGTGGCGGTCCCCGCCCGGACTGCCACCCCTTCACCCTTATCGACGCTCGAACCCTGTCGAGGGTTGCCTTCCCCGTGAAGAGTCCACATGCCGGACAGCGCCCGCGGCAGCCGGCTTGCTCAGCCGGTCCAGCGGCCGGTGAAGAAGCCGGCCGCCCAGATCGCGGCCAGGGGGATCGCGACCGCCAGATAGAGGCGTCCGAGCCAGGGTTTTCGGTGGGCCATGACGGCGAGGCCGATCCACAGCGGCCACCACAGCAGAGTCGCCCGGGTGAGCGAGTAGATCCAGAACGACGTACAGAATGCACCGACCGTGGCCGCGACCCAGGCCGCTTCACCCCAGGACCGGCGCCAGAGCAGCCAGGCGAGGAGGAACAGGCCGACGAACAGGGCGACCAGCTCACCCCGGAACATCCACGTCCAGTCGCTGCGATCGGCCGGGAAGTGGCCCTTGGTCGCGGCCTCGACGGTGTGGATCAGCGAGGTCCACGGCCAGGTGAATTCGCGCGCCCAGCCCTTCTCCTGCGCCTCCTGCCAGGCGAACCACGAACCGTAGATCTGCTTCAGGTAGGCCATGAAGCCGAGCACGGGTACCAGCGGCAGGGCCAGCCACGGGATCGACAGCCAGTCCCGCTTCCTGGAGGTGAGGAACTCGACCACGAGCGCGAAGATGAGGAAGATCCCGGACACCCGGACGGTGCACGCGAGCGCGACGAAGATTGCCGCGCGACCCCACCTGCCCTGCCGTGCCGCGAGCCAGCCGGGGAACGCGAACGCGCAGAACAGCGCTTCGGTGTAGCCGGCGGCGAGGAAGACTCCGACGGGAGCGCCGTACCAGATCATCGCCGCGTTCGGGCCGATGCCCTTGAGCTCGGGGAACTCGTACTGCGCGAGCCGCGCCAGGAACACGCCCGCGACCGCGCTGGCGACCGCCGACACAACGATGCCGGCGGCAACGTATCCGATACCGGTCCAGCTGACGACCCGCATCAGCAGCGGGAAGCCGGGGAAGAACGCCGCCAGCGGAGCGCCGGACGGCTCACCGTGGTTGTACCCGAACTCCGCGACCGCCTTCAGGTGCCAGACGTCCCACTGCAGCCAGGCGTGCCAGACGTTCGGGTAGTCAGTGCCGCGGTTGAACAGCAGGGGCGCCGATACCGACACCACGAACAGCCCGATCCGGGTGACCAGCCACCACCCGAGCACCTCCCGGGTCAGGGCGGTCGGCAACCAACGCTGCCACCGAGCCCCGTCCACCCGGGCTCGCCGCGCTCGACCCGACCCGGCCGCAGCCGTCCGTTCAAACACCACAGCACCGCCGCACGCCACAGTCCGCCCGAGTCACGCCCCTATCGTGCCCCATCCGTTCCACGTGGAACGGACCGATCACCTGATCGGTCCGGAGCACGCCGACCGGCTATTGTCCGCCGGCCGCCGGAGTCTTCGGAGTGTTGGTGTCCGTCGGGTTACCGGTCGGGATGGTCGGCCAGCCCGGAGGCTTCGGCGTTTTGGTCTTGGTCGGAGTCGGGGTCGGCTTCGATGGGCTGGACGCCGGCGGAGTCGGCGGCGCGGGGGTGTTCGACGGCGGCGCGCTGATCGAGGGCGGCGTGGTCGACGGGGTGATCGTCGGCGTCTTGCTCGGCGTGATCGTCGGCGTCGGGCTGTCCTTGATGGCGTCCTGGTCCGTCGGCTCCGGGAACTCGGACTTGTCGACGCCGGTGAGGGCGTCGGTCATGTAGGCCAGCCAGGTCTTCAGCGGCCAGGTGCCACCGAAGAAGGCCTTCTCGTCGGTGTAGGCATCCAGGTTGCTTTCACCGGTCTTGCCGGCCCGGTACACGACCGAGGTCGAGAGGTCCGGGGTGTAGCCGGTCCACCACGAGGTCAGGGTCGCGGAGCCTTCCTTGCAGCCGCCGCACGCCTTGTTCTTCGCACGGTCCTCGACCGCGACGCCACCCGCCGTACCGGTCTTGCCTGCCACCGGACGATCCAGATCCTTGGCGCCGGTACCGGTGCCCTTGGTCACCACGTCCTGGAGGACGTAGTTGACCATCTTCGCGACCTCGGGGTCGACCGCCTGGTTCGGCTTCGGCAGGGGCTTGAGGTCCTTGCGCTTCGAACCGTCCTTGGCCGACCAGAGCAGCTTGCCGTCCGGGCCGACCACGGTGGAGATCACGTGCTCCTCGTGGTGCAGGCCGTCGGCCGCGAACGTCGCGTACGCCGAGGCCATGTCGACCGCCGACGCGTACGGCTCCGGGCCGAGCACGGTCGACGGATTGTTCCGGCCTTGCTCGAGCACGGCGGTCTTCGGGATGCCGGCGGCCTCCGCGACGGTGACCAGCTTGTCCGGGCCCTTGTCCATCTGGTTGTCGACGAGGTCGTAGAAGGCGGTGTTGATCGACTGCTCGGTCGCCTCCAGCAGGTCGACGTCACCGTAGTCGGTGTTGAACTCGTTCTTGAGCTTCAGACCCTTGACGGTGATCGGGCTGTCGCCCTGGAGCGTGTCGTAGATCGACTTGCCGTCCGCAAGGGCAGCAGCCAGGGCGAACGGTTTGAACCCCGACCCGGGTCGTGCGCGCAGGGTCGCCCAGTTCAGCTCGCTCTTCAGGTAGTCCGGTCCGCCGTAGACGGCGAGCAGGGCGCCGTCCTTCGGGTCGACCGCGGCCATCCCGACGTGCAACTGGTCGCGCTTGTCCGGCAGTTCGTTCATCGCGGCCTTCAGCATCCGCTTCTGCTGGAAGTTGTTGAACGTGGTGGTGACCTTCAAGCCACCACCGCTGATCTCGTCGTCCTTGAAGCCGATGGAACGCAGCTCGTCGCGGGCCATGTCGAGAAGGAAGCCGTTCGGGCCCTTGAACTTGTTGCTCTTGGCCTTCTTGTCCAGCTTCGGCAGGTGCGCGGCGTACCGCGTCTCCTGGGTCTGCGTGATCGTGCCCATCTGCTGCATCCCGTCGAGGACGTAGCGGTAGCGCTCGATGATCCGCCTCTGCGTCGCGGGGTCGGTCTTGTCGACGTCGAACAGGGTCGGGTTGTTCAGCACGGTCGCGAGCAGGGCGGACTGCGGGACGGTCAGCTTCCTCGGGTCCGGCTGCTTGAAGTACGCGTCGCCGGCGGCCGAGACGCCGTACGCGCCCTCACCGAAGTAGATCGTGTTCAGGTAGCCCTCGAGCGTCTTGCTCTTGTCGCCCTGGCGGCCGAGCTTGGTCGCGATGAACAGTTCCTTGAACTTGCGGTTCACGGTCCGGTCCTGGTTCAGGTACATGATCTTCACGTACTGCTGGGTGATCGTCGAGCCACCCTGCAACTGCTCGCCGCGGGCGATGTTCCAGCCCGCGCGGATCATGCCCTGCGGCGAGATGCCCGGGTTCGTCCAGAAGGTCCGGTCCTCGGCCGCGAGCATCGCGTCCTGCACCCACTTGGGGATCTGCGACAACGGGACCGTGTGCCGGTTCTGCTCGAAGAAGGAGCCGAGCTGGTTCGTCTGGTCGGCGTAGGTGACCGTCGTGGTGTTGGTCGCGAAGGCCTTGTTCGGGTCCGGGATGTCGGTGGTCTGGTAGATGATGAAGAAGGTCGCGACGGCGCCGATGATGCCGAGGAAGAAGAGTGCGGCCAGCCAGCCGAGGATTCGCAGGGCCCAGTGCCGTTTACGGCGCGGGGCCTTCACGGCCTTTCTCCGAGCTTCACTCACAGTGCAATCCTCGACGATCTCGCGGAAGTCATTGCCCCACAGACTACGGCGGGTGTGGTAACAGGCCCGAATCCGCTCCGGATGCTAGCAAGCGATGGCGGTCAGTCACGATTCGGCCGAAGGCAGCCTTACTCAGATCTTTCGCTGGGCCGGAAGTGGGGATGGCAAGCGGTTACCCAGTGACGTGCGGTGCGAGCAAGGTCACGGCGATCAGGGCGGCCGGGAAGCACGCCAGGAACATCGTGAACGTGTAGCCCATGATGTCGCGGGCCTTCAGGCCGAGGATCGCCAGTGTCGGCAGCATCCAGAACGGCTGGAGCAGGTTCGCGCTCGCCTCCCCGAGGTCGTAGACCACGACCATCCAGCCCGCGTCCACGTGCAGGTCGTTGGCGGCCTGCAGCACGTACGGCGCCTCGATCACCCACTTACTGCCGCCACTGGGCACGAAGATCCCGAGGATGCACGAGTAGATCGCCACCAGCGGCGGGAAGAAGAACTGGTTGCTCGCCTGCACGAGCCAGCCGGCCAGCCGCGCCGAGATCCCGGTGTACGCGATCATGCCGAAGATCCCGCCGTACAAGGGGAACTGCAGCAGTACGACGGCCGCCGCGGGCGCGCCGTCTCGCACTGCGCGGGCCATCCGCCACGGACGCCAGTGCAGAAGCAGTGCGAGCAGGAAGAGGATCAGATTGACCGTGTTGAGGTCGAGTGCGCTGAAGAAGCTCTTCCCGCTGAAGTAGCGAACCAGGTAGACCGCACCGAGCAGGACGACCAGCAAACTGAACAGCGGCGAGTGTTCGAGCCAGTCTCCCGGTCTGCGCTTCGCACTGTCCTCCTCCCGCTGCCCGTTGTACGCCGAACCACGTCCGATCAAGGGGCGGAGCTCGATGCCGAGGTGTTCGGCCGTTCGCGAGCTGCCTTCGCCTGGTGCGATGAACCACGCCATCGTGACGCCGACGGCGTACACGATCAGCGTCGCCACGACTGCCTGCCAGGTGAAGATCGTGTCGCTCAGCGGGATCAGACCGCTGGCGTGACCGCCGGCCTTGATCACCTCCTGCACCGGCGCCGGACTGCTGCTCGCACTCGCCACTTGCAACGCTGCCGAGCCGGACAGGCCTTGCGCCCACACAGTCCCGAGTCCGAGGAAGGCCATGGCGCCTAGTGCGCGGTAGTCCGCCTTCGGAACGTTTCGGGCCACCTCCCGCGCCAGAATCGCCGCGAAGATCAGACTGAACGCCCAGTTCAGGTACGACGCCAGCATCGCGACCGCGGCGACGAACGCGACCGCGCTGCGTGGACTCTTCGGAATCCTCGCCAGCCTGGTGATCAACCGGGCGACGGGTCCGCTGGTGGCGACGGCGTACCCACCGATGATGATCATCGCCATCTGCAGCGTGAACGTGATCAGCGACCAGAACCCGATGCCCCAGGCATCGACCATCCCGAAGCCCTTGGTCGCGGCCGGGTCGTCCGGGCGCTTCAGCAGCGGCTCGCCGGTGATCAGCCCGAACGCGAGCACGACGAAGGTGCCGACCAGCACGAATCCGAACGCGTCCGGCAGCCACTTCTCGGTGAAGCCGGTGAACCGCAGCGCGACCCTGGCCAGCGGACCGCCGCCGCCCTCACCTGGTTCGACCTCGTGCTTGGCGTGCTTCCCATGACCGTCGGCCATGACCCTCCGCTCCTGCTTCACGACTCTGGGTATCAACCGATTAACGCAGATCACCGCCTGACGTAACAGGTTCTCCTCGCGCGCCGCGGGCGCGTTTCACCCGGCGGCCGGGTGAGCAAGGTGACAAAGGTCAAGTTTGTTAGGTGTTGTCCACACTCCTCGACTGCCTTATGGTGGCGGCACGATGTATCGAACCGATACATCAGGTCATGACAAACTGGGCAGACCTTCCGAAAGGAGGCGAGGTCATGGGAAACCGCGGTGGGGTCCTGGAGCTCGCCGTACTCGGTCTGCTGCACGAAGCGCCGATGCACGGTTACGAGCTCCGCAAGCGCGTCAACGCCCAGTTCGGCTGGGGACGCGTGCTGTCGTTCGGGTCGCTCTACCCGTGTCTGAAGGCGATGCTCCGCAACGGCCTGATCACCGCCGACTCCGGTACGCCGGAGTCGGGCCGCCGGCCGAAGATCGTGTACACGATCACCGCCGACGGCAAGGACCACTTCGCGCACGCGATGCACGACGGTGGTCCGTCGGCCTGGGAGGACGACACGTTCGGCGTCCGGTTCTCGTTCTTCGGCCGGACCGACCCGGCCACCCGGTTGCGCATCCTCGAGGGCCGCAGGGCCCGGATGGAGGAGCGGCTGGCCAACTTCCGGGCCGCAATGACCCGGACCGCGGAGCGGGTCGACAACTACACCCTCGAGCTGCAACGGCACGGCCTGGAGTCGGCCGAGCGCGAGGTCCGCTGGCTGAACGAGCTGATCGACGGCGAACGGCGCCAACAGCGGCCCCCAGAACAGCACCAACCGCCTATCCAAGGAGATTCCAGATGACCTCGATCCGCGTAGCGATCGTCGGCGTCGGCAACTGCGCCAGCTCGCTCGTCCAAGGCGTGCACTACTACCGTGACGCGAAGCCCGACGAGCGCGTCCCCGGTCTGATGCACGTCCAGTTCGGCGACTACCACGTCCGCGACGTGGAGTTCGTGGCCGCGTTCGACGTCGACGGCAAGAAGGTCGGTCTCGACCTCGCCGACGCGATCGGCGCCAGCGAGAACAACACGATCAAGATCTGCGACGTGCCGCCGAGCGGTGTCACGGTGCAGCGCGGTCACACCCTCGACGGTCTGGGCAAGTACTACCGCGAGACCATCACCGAGTCCGACGCCGCACCCGTCGACGTGGTCGCCACGTTGCGCGAGGCGCAGGTCGACGTCCTGGTCTGCTACCTGCCGGTGGGTTCGGAGCAGGCAGCCAAGTTCTACGCGCAGTGCGCGATCGACGCCGGGGTCGCGTTCGTGAACGCGCTGCCGGTCTTCATCGCCGGCACCAAGGAGTGGGCCGACAAGTTCACCGCGGCCGGCGTGCCGATCGTCGGCGACGACATCAAGTCGCAGCTCGGCGCGACCATCACGCACCGCGTGCTGACCAAGCTGTTCGAGGACCGCGGCGTCACCGTGGACCGCACGTACCAGCTGAACGTCGGCGGCAACATGGACTTCAAGAACATGCTCGAGCGGGACCGCCTGGAGTCCAAGAAGATCAGCAAGACCCAGTCCGTCACCTCGCAGCTGCGCGACGAGATCGACCCGCGCAACGTGCACATCGGCCCGTCCGACTACGTGGCCTGGCTGGACGACCGCAAGTGGGCGTTCATCCGGCTCGAGGGCCGCAACTTCGGCGACGTGCCGTTGTCGCTGGAGTACAAGCTCGAGGTCTGGGACTCGCCGAACTCGGCCGGGATCATCATCGACGCGATCCGCGCCGTCAAGATCGCCAAGGACCGCGGCATCGGCGGCCCGATCCTGTCGGCCTCGTCGTACTTCATGAAGTCGCCGCCGGAGCAGTACGCCGACGACGTCTGCCGCGACCTGGTGGAGAAGTTCATCCGCGGCGAGGTCGAACGCTGACCGCAGGACTGTGCTGATACGTCGCCCCGTTACCCGGTTCCGGGTGGCGGGGCGGCGTGCCATCATGGCGCCGGATGACCGAGATCCGCGACTACCGCGATGCCGACGCCCCGAGTTGGCTCCGCTGCCGTCTGCTCAGCTTCTTCGCCACCGAGTACTACGACGACGTCGTGGTGGACCGCCGGGTCTTCGAGAACCCTGCCCACCGACTGGTAGCCGTCGACAACGGGACTGTGGTCGGCCTGATGGACGTCGAGCTCTTCACGGACCGCGCCACGATCGATGTACTCGCCGTACACCCTGACCACCAACGCAGTGGGTTGGGCACGCAGTTGCTTGCCGCCGTGCTGCCGCGGCTGCAGGTCGGCGTACTCGACGCGTGGACGCGTGGGGATGCGTCTGCGAACGCGTGGTACCAGCGGTCGGGGTTCACCGAGAACTTCCGGTATCTCCATGTCTACAAGTCGTGGCAGGACGACGCGGACGGCTTCGAGACGCCCGAGGGGTTGGGCAAGCCGGTCACCGCGTTCATGCATGCGCCGATCGAGCTCGAGGCTTCTCTGCGCTCGCGCTTTTCCCGGGTGCATGTCTGCCGTCAATACGTGCGGGTTCTATCGACATGATGCTGCACGTCGGTTGTGCGCAGTGGACGCACGCGGCCTGGCCTCAGCCGAGTCGGGAGAAGCTGCGTTGGTACGCCTCGTGGTGCAACGCGGTCGAAAGCAACACCACCTTCTATGCCACGCCGTCGCGCTCGACCGTCGAGACTTGGGCGGCGCAGACACCGACCGACTTCCGCTTCGTGGTGAAGCTGCCGCAACTCATCACCCACGAACGTCGCTTGAACGGCGTCGAGGTCGAGCTTCGTGCGTTCCTGTCAGCGATCGAACCACTGGGTGAACGCAACCATGCACTGTGGATCCAGCTTCCCGCGTCGTTCTCCCCGACTGATCTTGGTGCGCTCGCCGCCTTCCTCCACCACGCGCCGCGCGCCCACCGGTACGCCGTGGAGGTCCGCCACCCCACCTTCTTCGACGACGCCCGAGCGGCGACGCAGCTCGAACAGCTGCTTGGCCGGGTCGGCGCCGAGTGGATCCCGTTCGACACCGGCACGCTCTTCGCGCGCCGCCCGACCAGCTTCGCCGAGCGGGACGCGTGGATGAAGAAGCCGCGGGTGGCCCGTCGCACCCGAGCCCTCACCGCGTTCCCGATCGTCCGCTACATCGGCCGCGACTCGGTAGCCGAAACCATCGCCGGCTGGGACTACCTCGTCCACCAGACGATCACCTGGCTCACCGAAGGCCGCTCCCCCACGATCTTCCTCCACACCCCCGACAACGCTGAGGCGCTGAACCTGGCCCGCCACTTCCACACCACCGTCGCCACCCACCTCCCCGACCTCGCTCCCCTCCCCACCCCCATCGAAGTGGACCCACCCACCCTCTTCTAACCGCGGAGTCGTCCAGCACGTGTTCCGATGGCTGCGGGCCGCTGGCGGAGCGCCCGCACTCACCAACCACCTCTGGAAGCAGCTGAGCCAGCCCTGACAGGCTCAAAACACCCGCCGGACTACACGCAACCGGCGGTTGATGAGTGGTGCCGGTCCGCCTCTGCGTAGCGAGCGACGACGCCACCACCGCCGCGCGCTCAGGCGCTATCGACCGTCTCCGACGACGAGCGGCACCCGGCGCGACGACGCGCGGGAACGGGAACGCGCGGGGACGCGCGGGAACGCCGGAACGGGCGGGGAACGCGGGGACGCGGGAACGGGCGGGGATGGGCGGTTGGGTCGGGCAGGCTCGCATGAACGGCGCCGTGGCGTCGTTCGACTCCGCGGCGACGCACGTCGTCGCGCCGGCCGGTGGTTGGGGCGGGCTGGCTGGCGCGGCTCGGGTGTGGCTGGTTGCTGTGGCGACTCTTGGGCTATTCGTTGGGGAGGAGGGAGGCGACTATGTCTATGCGTTGGACGGCGGGGGAATCGGCGAAGAGGGTGGCTGCGGTGGGGTTGGTGAGGGTGGTGGCGTTGGCTTGCCAGTGGGCTTCTCGGGCGGCTTCGTCGGTGAAGGCGTCGAAGATTGCGAAGCTGGTGGGGCCTAGTCGCAGGCCGAACCAGACTGTTGCCAGGCCTTCTGCGCGGACGTGATCGATCGCGGACTTCAGCATTGCCTCGACCTCGTCGACGCGGTCCGGCTTGGCCTCGACGCGGATCAGGAATCCCTTGGACAGCATGCGTCTCCTACTTCCGTAGTGATCGGTAGGCAAGTAGCTTAAGCCACTTGCCTAGCGATCGCTAGATAATTCGGATGGGCGGCGCGGACTGTTAGGCGCCACGTCGGATGCCGCCTTCGCGGCCGGGAGTGCGGGCGGTTGGTGGAGAGACCGTTCCTGCGGAGGTCGGGAGAAGTTGGGGTGGGGTGACTCCGGACAGTGCGGTCTGGATGGGGGTTGGCTCACGGTTGCCTGGGATCAGGCGGATGGGGGTGATCGGTGGAGGTGGAGGGAGCGCGCACGCAGTGGGGTCTGGGGTGAAGGTGGACTCGGCGGTGTGAATCGCGTGGCTCAGGTGTTGGAGGAGTTGGTTGGCGGCGGATCGGGACTTGGCGGCGGCGTGGTCGGAGGGGTCGGCTTCGTAGGCGGTGAGGTGCTCGAGGCCGCGACGGAGGAGGGCTTCGAGGTGGTTGCGAGTGTCGGCCCCGGCGGACTCCAGCTCGGGGAGCTGGGTGGAGTTGTAGACGATGCTGACCAGGAGCGGGAACTGGCCAGCCGCGGTCTCGCGGTTGAGGACGTCGAGGACCTGGCCGGGGTAGAGCTCGCTGCGCGCCTCGAGGTCCGTGGTGAGTCGGCGGACCGCCGGCACGAAGGCGGAGTAGTACCCACCGGCTTCGACCTTTTCGATGCCTGGGGCAACTTTGTCGATGCCTAGGCGAGCGATGTACTCGTCGAGGTGGTCCTGCGCCCAGGCCTCCGCGACCCCCTCCTCCAGCTGGCGACTGCCAGGCTGGACGAACGCTTGTCGGGCATCCTCCTGGGTCGCACCGGCCGGTCCGAGGAAGTGGGCGTGCTCGTGCAGCAGGGTGGCCAAGGATTCGCGGTAGCTGACGAGCACCGGGATCGACTGCTGCTCTCCGGCGTGCTCGTACAGCTGCTCGAGTGGGTCGAGGATGCACTCGCGATCGAGGTACAGCGTGCCGTCCCAATGGGCGAGCCCGAGGATGCTGCCACTGGTCTCGACGACGTGGCCGGTCCAGGCGGATCGGTCAGCGCCGGACAGGTCGAGTGCCACCTGACCACTCCAGGCCAGGAGCTCATCCAGCGAGGTCGGTGCGGCTCGGGCGTCCGCGGTCGGACCTTGGTGTGCCGCTCGAACGGCGGTCAGCCCCGCGGTCACGAGCGGAACGCGATCGCGAGCCGGACAAGGGAGTCCGCGGTCCGGCGCAGGCGGAGCTGCTGCGCGGGGCTGTCGCTCGCTGCCGCACGTCGACCCAGCTCGGCGATGAGCCAGTCCGCCCTGGCTTGCCGCTCAGCTCGTGTCGACCCAGCTGCAGGTCCACCGCTCGGTGCGGCGTGATCCGCCGACGTGCTGGGCGACGGCGTACCCGAATTCGAGTGCTCCATGGTGTGTCCTCCCGAGGTTTGATCTCGGCGGAGAACATATGGAGATTGACCCCGATCCCGACGACGAACTTTCTACCTGTGGATAACTGCCACGGGTACGGTGACGGGACTCGGATCATGCGCTGGAGGGAGTCGTGGTGGGGACGGTCGCGGATGGATTGGTGGCGGAGGCGGCTGGGGTTGCGGCCGGGCTGGTGGGCTTGCGGCGGGAGTTGCACCGGATTCCCGAGGTCGGGTTGAAGGTGCCTCAGACGCAGGCGATGGTGCTGGATGCCTTGGCCGGGTTGCCGCTGGACCTCAGCCTCGGGCACGACGTGACCTCGGTGGTGGGTGTGCTGCGCGGTGGTCAGCCGGGTCCGACAGTGTTGCTGCGGGGTGACATGGATGCGCTGCCGGTGGTCGAGGAGACCGGACTCGAGTACGCGGCGGACAACGGCAACATGCATGCCTGCGGCCACGACCTGCACACCGCCGGGTTGGTGGGTGCCGCGCAGCTGCTGAGCGCGCATCGCGATGAGTTGCACGGGAATGTGCTGTTCATGTTCCAGCCAGGCGAGGAAGGGCTGGGCGGCGCCGGGTACATGCTGCGTGAGGGTTTGCTGCAGGCAACCGGTGACAAACCGATCGCGGCGTACGCGGTGCATGTCTGGTCACAGGAGGCGAAGGGCCTCTTCCAGATGCGACCGGGGACGATGATGGCTGGGTCGAATCAGCTGCACATCACTGTGCACGGCAAGGGTGGGCACGGTTCGTCGCCGGAGAAGACGATCGATCCGGTCCCAGTCGTGGCGGAGCTGGTCCTGGCGTTGCAGACCTATGCGACTCGGCGCGTCAACGTATTCGACCCCGTGGTGATCACGGTGACGCAACTCGAGGCCGGTGTCGCGATCAACGTCATCCCGAACACGGCTCGGCTCGGAGCGACGGTCCGGACGCTCTCGGATGCGATGCTCCAGCAACTTTCCCAAGAGCTGCCCGCACTGGCCGAGCGAATCGCGGCGGCGCACGGCTGCACAGCAGACGCAGAGCTCGTGCCGCAGTATCCGGTCACGGTCAACGATGCCGGGCGTACGGCGGAAGCCTCCGGCGTGCTGGGTGAGCTGTTCGGAGCGGATCGGGCGCAACCGATGGCGAACCCGTTGATGGGTTCAGAGGATTTCTCGATGGTGCTGACCGAGGTGCCCGGGACGTTCATCATGCTCGGTGCGCGCCCGGACGACGTGGACCCGGACAACGCACCGTCGAACCACTCGAGCATCGTCCGCTTCGACGACGCCGTGCTCGGCGACCAGGCCGCCGCCCTCGCGCGACTCGCTACCCACCACCTGATGCCTGCGGTGGGGAAGGCCTGAGGCTGGCCGGCCCGCCAGAGGTCGGCCAGCCTCAGGGGTCAGGAGGGCGTGATGCCGAGGGTGTAAGCGCCGCGGCTGCCGTAGGTGGAGTACCCGGTGTTGAGCGGGTCGCCATAGACTACGTTGTCGATCCGCAGGTAGTACGTACCCGGCTGGAGTGTGCTGGTAACACTTGCGCCAAGGCCGGTCGGCGTACCGGCGTCGCTCTGCCCCGAGGCGGGATCGGCCGAGGCAACGACGGCTCCTGAGCTGTTCAGGAGATCCAGCTTGATGTCGAGGTCCCCACCGATCGGTGCGGCGCTCGCGTTCGCGGTGTAGTTGCCTGCGGCACTGACGTCGACGCGGTACACATCGGTGTCGGTCTCGGCGGCAATGATCCCGGACACCGGCGTACCAACAGTTAGCGCAGCAGCGGCACCGGTGGTGTCGCCGGCCTCGTCGGCGCGCAGCGCCAAGCCGTGCGTACCGACGACCGCGTAGTCGTCTTCCTTGTTGTTCGCGTCGGCGTACTCGCCCTTGCTCCATTGGCTGATGCCACGGTAGTAGCCGACGCCCATGATCGGAGCCCAGGAGCCGTGGCCCTGGTAGTACCCGACCGTCGACGTGCCGTCGTGCGAAAGACCGACGTTGTGGCCGGCCTCGTGCGACGCGGCCTCGGCCAGGTTCTTCGCACCGGTGCCGACGCCCTTCGTGAAGACCAGCGCCGGCTGGTAGTAGTCGTGCTGGCTGGTGCTGTCGTACACACCGACGTACGCGACCCCGCCGCAACCGCATCCCGATTGGTACCAGGTGTCCGGGTCGATCAGCACTCGGGTCCCGTACTGCTGGTCCGACGCACCCGACCGGTCGATCGCGGACTGCGCGGGCTCCTGCGTGGTCACGTCCACATCGAACGTCGCGTAGTCCTCCGCAACTCGCGCCCACACATCGTGTACGACGTCCTGCTCGGCCGTGCCGAACACCGCAGGATTCCCGTCCGTGTCGTACGCCGACACGTTCACCGGGTCGATGCTCTTCGCCGCGTTCCACGCCGTACCGGTGATGGTGTGACCGTCGAAGTCCAGGTAGAGCACGCGGTTCGAGCCCGGCTTGCTGTGCAGCTCGAACGCCGGACCGGTGGCGGCGGCGACCGCGGTCTTGGCCCAGCGGGGTGACGCCTCCGCGGACTTCTGCGCCGGGGTCAGCGTGGGCTCGCGGAAGAACAACCGGCTGTCGGCGTCGAGCCAGCTGGTCTTGTCCGTGGCGAGGATCCGCTGGAGCTGGTCGGCCGGAATGCCGTTGTGCGCGGCAACCTCCGTCAGCCGTGACTGGACCTTCGCGAGCGCGGCACTGCCGGCCACCGGTTGGGCCAGCAATTGATCGACGGGGGTTTGTTGGGCGTCGGCCTGGGTGCCGAGTGCGACAGCCAGGCCTCCGAACACGACAACACCGGCGCACGCGAGCGCACCGGTGCGGTGGAGTCGGTTCATACGATCCTCCAGGGTTGGGCGGTATCCCCCCGCGGTACGCACGCGGTACTCCCCCCGCGTGACCCGGAGCCGTCGATCTCGGTGGGAACGACGGCCCCGGGTAGCTCAGATGGTTCAGCCGGCGCTGACGCGGACCGTGTAGGCGCCGCGGCTGCCGTACGTCGAGTAGCCGGTGTTGAGCGGGTTGCCGTACCCGGTGTTGTCGACGCGCAGGTAGTAGCGGCCGGCGGTGACCTGGCGGCTGATGCTCGCGCTCAGTCCGGTCGGTGTGGCCGAGTTGGACTGCCCGGCGGCCGGGTCGGCAGTCGCCACGACGGTGCCGTCCGAGCTCAGCAACTGGAGCTTGATGTCCAGGTCGGCCCCGGAGGCGGCTGCCGCAGCGGCAAACGTGAACGTGCCGGCCGCGAGGTCGATCCCGAAGACGTCGACGTCGGAGTCGTTGGCGTAGATGCCCTGCACGGTGGTGCCGAGGGTCAGCGCGGTGGCGTCGGTCGTGCTGTTGCCGTGGTCATCGGCCCGCAGCGCCAGACCGTTCTGTCCGATGACCGCGAAGTCGTCTTCCTTGTTGTTCGCGCCGGTGTACTCGCCCTTGCTCCACTGGCTGATCGCCTTGGAGTAGCCGACACCCATGATCGGCGCCCACGCGCCATGACCCGCGTAATACCCGACCGACGCCGTCCCGTCGTGCGAAAGACCGACATTGTGACCGGCCTCGTGCGCCGCAGCCTCGGCGATGTTCTTCGCGCCGGTGCCAACGCCCTTCGTAAAGACGAGAGCCGGCTGGTAGTACGAATGCTGGCTGGTGTTGTCGTACACACCGACGTACGCGACCCCGCCGCAGCCGCAGCCCGACTGGTACCAAGTGGTCGGGTCGATCAGCACGCGAGTCCCGTACTGCTGGTCCGACGCACCAGACCGGTCGATCGCCGCCGCAGTCGGCTGCTGGGTGGTCACATCGACGTCGAACGGCGCATAGTCCTCGGACACTCGCGCCCAAACGTCCCGTACGACGTCCTGCTCGGCGGTACTGAAGACCGCCGGATTCCCGTCCGTGTCGTACGCGGTCACGTTGACGCTGGCCGGCTTTCCGCCGGTGTTCCACGCCGTACCCGTGATCGTGTGACCGTCGAAGTCCAGGTAGATCACTCGGTTCGAGCCCGGCTTGCTGTGCAGTTCGAACGCCGGTCCCGTGGCTGCGGCGACCGCAGTCGTGGCCCAGCGCGGCGACGGCGTGGCCGCGGCCGACCGGGAGGCGGTTCCTGCGACCGGCTCGCGGTAGAAGAGCTTGCCGTCGCGGTCCAGCCAACTGGTCTTGTCGGTGGCCAGGATCCGCTCGAGCTGAGCGGCCGGCACACCGTTGCTGGCGGCCAACTCGGTGAGGCGCGACTTGACCTTACCGAGCGCTGCGACGCCCGGCGTCACCTCGTCCAGCAGCGGAGCCGGAGTGGGTTGCCGAGCGTCGGCCTGGTTGCCGGCCACGACGGCCAGGGCACCGAAGGCCAAAGCTCCGGCGCCGACGAGCGCACCGATACGGCGGGGGCGGGTGTGCATAACAGGGGTCCTCCTCAAGGACTCCGCGTGCCTCACTTGACATACTCACGAGCGGTGTGCGTAGACGCACTGTGCGTAGCCTGCCCGATGACCGCCGTCCTGTATAGATTCGTCTCAACATTTAACGTCGAGTTGGGGAGGCCGCGGTGCGGTTCATGATGATGTTCCAGGCCAGCGACGCATCCGAGGCGTGGGAAGAGCCGTCCGAGGAGAGTCTGACCGAGATGGGTCTGGTGATGGCGGAGATGGCCGAGAAGGGCGTCCTGCTCGCCGGGGAGGGGCTATTGCCCAGCTCGAAGGGCTTCCGGATGCAGCTGAACGCCGGTCAGCGCCGGATCGTCGACGGCCCGTTCGCCGAGACCAAGGAGCTGATCGCCGGGTTCTGCCTGATCGAGGTGGCCTCGCGCGAGGAAGCGGTCGAGTGGGGTTGGCGCTGCCTGGCCGCGGACCACGGCAATGCCTCCGGCCTCGAGATCCGGCAGGTCGCGACCGCGGACGACTTCGGCGACGAGTTCACCCCGGAGGCGCGGGCGCGCGAGGACCAAGCCTTCGCGAAGGCCGCGGAGAACCTTCAGAAGAGCAACACCTGACGGATCGACGTCCCGGCGGCCAATGCGTCGAAGGCCGAGTTGAGGTCGTCGAGCCCGACCGTCCCGCTCAGCAGCCGGTCGACCGGGAGGCGGCCGGCTTGATAGAGCGCGACGGACCGCGGGATGTCGCGTGAGGGCACCGACGAGCCCAGATACGACCCTTTGACCGTGCGTTCCTCGGCGACCAGGCTGACCGCCGGCACGCTGAACGACTGCGACGGATCCGGCAGTCCGACGGTGACGGTGGTCCCGCCCCGGCGGGTGGCGGCGTACGCCTGCTCGAGAACCTTCGCGCTGCCCACGGTCTCGAAAGCGTAGTCGGCACCTCCGGACGTCACCTCCCGCACCTCATCGACAGCAGAAGCGTGGATCGCAACAGTGGCGCCGAGCGACAGAGCCAGCGAAAGCTTCTCCGGTACGACGTCGACCGCGACAATCGGATGCGCTCCGACCAGCACCGCGCCGAGCAACGCCGAGAGACCGACGCCACCGAGCCCGAAGATCACCGCACTCCGGCCGGCCCGTACCTGAGCTGTATTCACCACCGCACCGACCCCGGTCATCACCGCGCATCCGAACAACGCGGCGATCTCGGGCGGCAGCGCGGGATCGATCTTGACGGCCGACCGCGCGGAGATCACGGCATGATCCGCAAACCCGGACACCCCGAGATGGTGATGGACGTCCTTGAGGCGGGTGCCTTCGAGGAGAGTGCCGGCGGTGTTCGCGGCGGCGCCAGGCTCGCACAGCGCGGGGCGTCCGTCGGCGCAAGGGCCGCAGGTGCCACAGGCAGGGACGAAGGCGCAGACGACCACGTCACCCACCGCGAACCCGGGCGCCTCCGACTGCACTACCTCACCGGTCGCCTCGTGACCGAGCAGCATCGGCAGCACCCGCGGCCGCGACCCGTCGATCACAGACAGATCGGAGTGACACAGCCCTGCCGCACGAATCCGGACCAGCAGCTCACCCGGACCAGGCGGCGCCAACTCCACCTCTTCGATCCGCAGTGGCCGAGATTCGGCGTACGGGCGCGGCCGTCCCAGCTCCCGCAGTACGGCGCCACGCACGATCATCCCGTGATCCCTTCAAGCGCCGCGCGGAGGCGGTCCGGTACGGGCACCGGCCGACGATCCTCCCGCGCGACGAACACGTGCACGAACCGCCCGGTCGCGGCCGGCTCGTCAGAGCCCTCGCGAAACAGGCCGATCTCGTACCGCACGCTCGAGTTGCCCAGCTGCGCGACCCGCAACCCCGCGTCGACGACGCCAGGGAACTCCAAGGCCTGCTTGAAGGTGCACTGCGAATCCACACACAACCCGATCACGTCGCCGCGGTGGATGTCGAGCCCACCCGACCGGATCAGGAACTCGTTGATGACGGTGTCGAAAAAGCTGTAGTACTCGACGTTGTTGACATGGCCGTAGACATCGTTGTCCTTCCACCTCAGCGTGATCGCGAGGTGGAAGGGATACTGCTCGCGGTTCACGGCTTGCGGCCGACACCGACCCAGAGGCTGCACATGACGTCGGTGAACTCGCCCTTCTCGACCAGCTGCTGGGTCTCGGCGTCGGGGTGCCAGCGGAACGGCGAGACCACGCCCGGCTCGACCAGCTCGGTGCCGTCGAAGAAGCGGGTGACCTCTTCCTGGCTCCGGACCTGCGCGTCGCCGCCGTCGGCCTTGTACACCTGGATCGCGCGCTCCCACAGGTCCGGCGCGAAGTCCGGCGTGCAGTGCGAGAAGATCAGCAGCGAACCCGACGCGAGCGGCTCGAGCAGCTCACGGACCAACTCGTACGGCTTCAGCGCGTCGGGCAGGTAATGGAAGACGCCGACCAGGCTGAGCGCGACCGGCTTGCTCAGGTCGAGCACCTCGCGCACCTCGTCGGACTCGATGATCGACTTCGGGTCGGTGACATCGGCCTCGAGGTAGGCGGTCTTCCCCTCCGGGCTGCTGACCAGCAGGGCCCGCGAGTGGGTCAGCACGATCGGGTCGTTGTCGGCGTACACGACGTGCGCCGACGGGACGGTCTCCTGCACGACCTCATGCAGGTTCGGACTGGTCGGGATGCCGGTGCCGACGTCGAGGAACTGGGTGATGCCCTGGTCCGCGGCGTACCTGGCCGCGCGGTGCATCCACATCCGGTTCGACCGGGCGGCGGTGCGGAAGCCGGGGAAGGCCTCGAGCAGGTGCTCGCCGGCCTGCCGGTCGATGGCGAAGTTGTCCTTGCCGCCGAGGAAGAAGTCGTACACGCGGGCGGGATGTGGCCGGTCCAGATTCAGGTGGTCGTACATCCGTGACTCGACGTTGCCATCCAGCGATTCAGTCATGAAAATCCCATCCGCGGCGTGCTGCGTAACGAGCATCCATCGTAGCCGGTACGCGACAGTCGGTAACACCGGCAGCAAAACTCTAGCGCGCGAAAAGGCCGCAGCCACGCCCTCGGACCGCACTCCCGCCAGGCTTAACAGAACTCGAATCCACCCGGTCGAAATCGGTTGTCACCGGTGCGCCCGAACAGGTCCGGCGGTCTCGACATGTCCGGCGGTTACAGTGCAGGCGTGCGGTTCATCCGGGATCTGTGGACGCTGCTCAAGCGCCGGGATTTCCGGCGGTTGTTCGCGGTGCGCCTGACGTCGCAATTCGGCGACGGCGTCTTCCAGGTCGCCCTGGCGTCCTTTGTGCTTTTCTCCCCCGAACGAGCGCCTGACGCGGCAGCCATCGCCGGTTTGTTCGCAGTCGCGCTGCTGCCGTATTCGATCCTCGGGCCGTTCACCGGCGTACTGCTGGACCGCTGGTCGCGCCGCCAGATCCTCTTCGCCGCGAACCTGACCCGCGCCGTGCTGGTGATCGGCGTCGCCGCCATCGTCGCGGCCGACAACGCAGGTGTGCTGTTCTATACAGCCGTCCTGCTCACCCTCGGGGTGAACCGCTTCCTGCTCTCCGGCCTGTCCGCAGGGCTCCCGCACGTGGTCGAGCGCGACGAGCTGGTGATGGCCAACGCCGTCACCCCGACCTGCGGTACGGCGCTCTTCCTCATCGGCGGCGGAGTGGGCGCAGGAGTCAAGCTCGTGGTCGGGTCCAACATCGCCGTCCTCGGTCTGACGGTCGTGATCTACACGAGCGCGGCGTTCCTCGCCCTGCGACTGCGCCGCGACCAGCTCGGTCCCGACCTGAACGGCGACGAACCCGGCCTCCTCGAAGCGGTCGGGACGATCGCGACCGGCCTGATCGACGGCGGCCGGCACTTGAAGGAGCGCAGGCAGGCGGCGTACGGGCTGGCCGCGATCGGCTCGCTGCGGTTCTTCTTCGGGCTGATGACCGTTGCGATGATCCTGCTCTACCGCAACTACTTCTACGGCCCCGGCCAACTCAACGAGGCGTTCGGCGCCCTGGCCATCGCGACCGGCGCGGTCGGTGCCGGTCTGTTCCTCGCCGCGCTCGTGACGCCGTGGGGCACCCGCGTGATGACCCTGCGGCAGTGGATCACCTGGTTGTTTCTCGCTGCCGCCGTCGTGAGCGCATTCCCGATCGGGCTCTACACGCAGCCCGCGATGATCGTCGGCGGGTTCCTCACCGGCTTCTGCGCACAAGGCGTGAAGATCAGCGTCGACACGCTTGTCCAGACCCGGGTCGACGATGTGTACCGCGGCCGGGTCTTCGCGCTGTACGACATGATCTTCAATGTCGGGCAGGTCTCCGCGGCCGCGCTCGGCGCGTGGATCCTGCCCGACAACGGGAAGTCGTACCCGGTCCTGGCCTTCATCGTCGTCGGCTTCGCCGTGAGCTCGCTCGCGTACGCACGGCTCAGCCGCGACAAGTCAGGTGCCCCGGAGCGCGGTGATGGGCTGGATCGCGGAGGCCTTCCACGCCGGGTACGTGCCGGCGACCAGGCCGATGAACGCGCCCAGCAGGGGTGACCCGAACGCGAGCCGGTTGTCCAGGATCGGAGTCCAGTCCCGGACCCACGACACTCCCACGGTGAGCAGTACGCCGACCGCCGTACCGAGTAGTCCACCGAGGAACCCGACGATCACGCTCTCCACCAGGAACTGCATCGCGATATGTCTTCGCGCCGCGCCCAGGGCTCTGCGCAACCCGATCTCCGAGACGCGTTCGAGCACCGACAGCAGAGTGACGTTCGCGATGCCCAGACCGCCGATCAGCAACGCGACCGCACCCAGCAGCAGGAACAGCGCGTTCAGGTCGGACTCGACGCCCTTGCGGACGGCGCCCTGCTTCGGCGGCGCGTCGACCTGCAGAGTGCTCGGGTTGTTCGGGTCGATCGCGATCGGCGCCTGCTGGGCGATCAGCTGAGCCGCGCCGACCTGGGTCCGGATCTCGATCGCGTCCGGCGATTTCAGGCCGTACGCCGTCTTCGCCGTACCGTTCGGCATGATCACGGCGTCGTTGAGCTCGGCGCGTCCGGTCACCGAGTCGAGGATGCCGATCACGGTGTACGGCTGGTCGCCGATGAACACCGCGGGCTGCGAGTCGACCCGGTTGATACCGAGCCGCTCGGCGGCATGCTTGCCCAGGACAACGACCCTGTCACCGCGCTGGTCGTGCCCGGCATCGAAGAACCGGCCGGTCGAGAGCACCGCGCGGACCGCGTCGAACAGACCGGGCGAGCCGGCCATCACCCGCAACGCCTTGCCCTCGTCGCCGTTCAAACCGGTCACGTTCTGGACGAGGTCGTCACCGACGTCCAGCGTGCTGACCGTGCCGGCCGCGTCCACGCCGTTCAGCCGGCCGATTCGGTCCGGTGCGTCCCACGGCAGCTGTGTCGCTGCCTCGCCGTCCTGGCCGGCCTTGTCCCCTGGCTGTACGACGACGCGCGTCGCGGCAGCCAGATCGAATCGCTGGGTGATCTGACCTGACGCGGTCTGGCCGAGGCCGACCGTCCCCACCAGGGCAGCGATTCCGAGCACCGTCCCGAGCGTGGTGAGGATCAGCCGGGTCGGCCGCGCAGCCACCCCGGCCAAGGCCTCGTCGAGCAGGTCGCGGATCGCCGGCCGGGAGCGGAGCCGTCGCCGGGAACGAGCTGGCTTGGCGAACGGCCCCGCTCCCGGCGCGGTGCCCGGCGGATAGGGCGGATTGGTGGACGGCCCGCCGGCGGGATCCGGGGGGCCTGCATCGGGGGTTACCACTGGAGGGTTCCGTCGACGATGCGCACCTGGCGCTGGGCCCGGCGGCTGACGTGGTCGTCGTGCGTGATGACGGCCAGCGTCATCCCGTCGGCGTGCAACTCGTCGAACACTTCGAGGATCGCCTCCGCGTTCGCGGTGTCGAGGTTTCCGGTCGGCTCATCGGCGAGCAGGAGACTCGGTTCGGCGACCAAGGCCCGCGCGATCGCGACGCGCTGCCGCTCACCGCCGGACAGCGTGCTCGGTCCGAACTCCATCCGGTGCGCCAGCCCGACCCGTTCGAGCGCGATCCGTGCGCGCGCGATCCGCTCACGCCGGGGCACTCCGACGTACACCATCGACAGTGCGACGTTCTCCAGCACAGTCCGGTGGTCGAGCAGGTGGAACGACTGGAACACGAACCCGATCCGCTCACCACGCAGTACAGCGCGGCGGCGCTCGCGCAGGCTCATCGTGTCGACACCGTCGAGTCGATAGACGCCACCGGTCGGGTTGTCCAGCAGACCGAGCAGGTGCAGCAGAGTCGACTTCCCGGACCCGGACGGTCCGACGATCGACAAGTACTCGCCAGGCCCGATGGTCAGATCGACCTCTCGAATCGCCTGCACCTCAGGCGGTCCCGGAAAGAACCGGCGTACGCCGATCATCTCGACCACGGGACCTGGTAGCGCCACAGCCATCGCGCTCACTTGCCCACCACCACTTGGTCGCCCTCGGACAGCTTGGAATCGCCGGTCGGCGAGACCTGGACGAACCCGTCGGCGGAGAGGCCGACCTTGACCGGGATGAGCTCGACCTTGCCGTCGCGCAGGACCTCGACCCGCGATCCGCCGTCCGACCCGGACGACAGCGCGGCGATCGGAACCGTGAGTACTTTTCCGGCTGTGCTCTTGACCGGGATCGTCACGCGGACGTTCGCGTCCCGGAGCAGCGCGAGTTGTTTGGCCGTGAGCGAGTTCGGCGCGACGACCACGTCGTACTGGCTGCCGTTCTTCGTGACCCGGCGGACCTTCGCGGCGACCGCCGTACCGTCACCGAGATCCAGGCTCGCGGCCATGCCGGCCTTGAGGCGTTGTGCGGTCTCGGCGTCGACCTTGACCGTGACCACGAGGGCCGCGCCGCTGGCGGACATGACCGTGCCGTTGACGGTGCCGCCGCGTTCGACCTTCACGTCGTCGACCCGGCGCGGCAGTGTCTTCACGTAGACGACCTCCGACACCGGCAACGGCGTACCGGCCTTGAACTCGGCCTCGTTCTTGGCCTGCACCGCGTCGGCGAGATTCGCCTCGGCGTCGTCGACCGCGCCTTGCTGCACCGAGAGATCCTTGGCCTTCGCAGCCTTGGCCGCCTTCAGTTGAGCCTGCGCCTGCCGGAGCTGGTTCTTGGCCGCGTCGACCTGCTTCTTCGCGCCGTCCACCGCCTGAGTGAGCTGCTGATCCGCCTCGGGAGCGTCGTACCCGGCCTTCTCGTAGAGCCGCTCCACGGCGTTGGACGTGTCGGTGTCGTACTCGTCGTCGACCGTGCCGGGGTCGAGACCGAGCCGGTCCAGCGTCTGCTCGAGCTGGAGTACGTCGGGACCCTTGCTACCCGGCGAGAGCGCTCGGTACATCGGCAGTACGCCGGCCAACGCGATCACCGGACGCCCGGTGATCTCCAGCAGGGCCTTACCTTCGGTGATGGTCGAACCGACCGCGGGCACCTTCCCGGTCACGATCGCCGGGGTGGTCATCCCGCTGGTCTCGACCCGGATGTTCACCGCTCCGTCGAACGAGGCGTCGCCGCGTCCGACCACCTTGCTGGACAGCGCCTGCTTCTTCACCGGTACCGTGATCTGTGAAGCCTTCGGTGCCGCGGTCTTGGCGGCCGCGTCCTCGGGTGAGGCGATCCGGCTGCCCGCGACCACGCCCACCCCGAGCGAGACCGCGGCCACCGCGGACACCCCGACAAGGACCCGGCGCCGGGACTTGGGCGTAGTGGTCACTTGTTCGCCACTTCGTCGCGGTACGACTCGAGCTCGGCCTTGTGCTGGTTGACGAACTCCTGCTCCAGCTCGTACTGCGCCTTCTTGTACTGCGCGTCGTACTTCGAGGCCTTGCACTTCTGATCGTCGACGGCCAGGGCGATCTCGAACTTGCGCAGTTCGGCCAGCTTGGCCGAGTCCACCTTGTCGAACGACGGGGGCCCGCCCAGCGTGGCGCCGGGCTTCTTACCCGAGGGCGGCGGCGTGTTGCCGGTCAGGGCGTCCAGCTTCTTGGTGACCTGCTCCTGCGGATCGCTCACCTTCTTGAAGCCGGGGTGACCGGCGTCGGCCAGGCAGTCCGACCAGGCGCCGGTCGCGTCCACCACGCGCTGGTCGGCCTCGATCGACTTCGACAGCGCCTCGATGTCCTTGAACAGGCTGTCGAACTTCTTGAAGGTGTTGGTCCGGTCTTCGCCCTTGCCGAAGACCTCCTCGGACGCCTTGCCGCGGCAGCCCAGATCCACCTTGTCGTCGGTGGACTTCGCACCGTCGGCCGGGATCGCGACCACGCCGCCAGGGCCGGCGTTCGGGCCGTTCAAGGCCTTGTCATAGGCCTTCTGCGCCGCCGGTGAGAGCGCGTCGCGGATCTTCTTGTTCGGGTCGTTGTCGTCGCTGCCCGGCCCGGCCTTGGACCAGTCGATGGTGCTGATGCCGTAGCCGTACTGCTCGGCGAACTTGTCCGGCGGCAGGTTGAACGCGTCGTCGAACTTGCTCTTGGGCTGCGACTCGGGCGGGACCGCGACGTACTCGAACCCGGCGGTCTTCATACAGGCGGCGGTGGCGTCCTCGACCTTGCGCTGCTTGGCCAGCTCCTCCTCGGACAGCGCCCCGCCACCACCGATCCGGGTCGCCCGGACCATTCCGCCGCCGGAACTGACGAAGCCGTCGCCCATGTACTCCGCGAGCGGACTCTTGTCGCTCTTCTGGTCGCCGGCCACCGGGGCGTTGTCCTGGCCGTTCCCGCATCCGGCCAGCGCCAGGATCGCGACCAGCGCGACTGCTTTTCGAGAGGTCTTCATGGCGGTCGAGCCTGGCGGCGCAGCCGTGAAGAACCTGTGAAGGACCGATTTGCACCCAATGCTCTCAGCCGATCTTCATCGGATTCTCATGAAGCTCAGGGACATTGAGGGCATGCCAGCGCGGATTCTCGTTGCCGAGGACGATCTGAAGCAGGCGGAGCTGATTCGGCGGTATCTCGAACGCGAAGGGCATCTGACCGTCGTCGTGCACGACGGGCGGGCCGCGATCGACGAGGCGCGCCGGCGCAGTCCCGACCTGCTGGTGCTCGACGTGATGATGCCGAAGGTGGACGGCTTGGACGTCTGCCGGGTGCTGCGCGCCGATGGTGAGGTGCCGATCATCATGCTGACCGCGCGCTCCACCGAGGACGACCTGCTGCTCGGGCTCGACCTGGGCGCGGACGACTACCTGACCAAGCCGTACAACCCGCGCGAGCTCGTGGCCCGGGTTCGGACCGTGTTGCGGCGTACGCGGATCCGCGCCGAGGGCGAGGTGTACCGGGTCGGCGAGCTGGAGATCGACCCGGGCCGGCACGAGATCCGGCTGGCCGGGCGACTGGTCGAGGTGACGCCGGCGGAGTTCAAGATCCTGGCCTGCCTGGCCGCCTCACCCGGGCGGGCCTTCTCCCGGCAGCAACTGCTCGAGCACGCGTTCGGCTTCGACCACTACGTGTTCGACCGGACCATCGACGTGCACGTGATGAACCTGCGCAAGAAGATCGAGCCGGCAGCGGGCTCCCCGGCGTACCTGAAAACCGTGTACGGCGTCGGCTACAAGCTCGCGGACAAGGTTGTGTCGAATGCGTCGTAGTGTGCTGATCCGGTTTCTTGGGCTGTCGCTGGCCGTTGCGCTTGGGGCGGTGATCGCGACAGCAGTGATCGCTACGTACAGCACGTCGGAGCAATTGCAGGGGGCGATCGCCGAGAACACCAGCCAGCTCGAGGTCGACGGGCGGATCTACAGCCAGCTGTCGACGTACGCGTCCGATCACCCGACCTGGTCCGGGGTGGACAAGCTGGTGCACGACCTGGCCGCCAAGACCGGCCGGCGGATCGCAGTCACCCAGCCGGACGGCACGGTGATCGCCGACTCGGCCCGGAAGCTCGGCGCCGCGCCGGATCTCCCATCGGTGCCGGCAGCAACTATCGACGCGCGGAACTCAGGTGACGCGAGGGTCGCCGGCAGCATCACCTTCGCAGCCACCCGCGACACCGCCTCCTTGCCGACGGGCGTGGCGGCCGCAGCCGTATCGACCCCACTGCCCATGGTGTATCCGGACTGGGGTCTGACCGATGCCGAACGGGCACAGCGCTCGGTTCTGGCCCAGCAGGCCGTCAACTGCTACCAGGCACAAGGCAAGAACGCCATCCTGACCGTCGCCGGCGGCGGCAACGTCCCGCAGGTGTTGCTCGAGTCGGGCACGTCGGACGCCGGGGTCAGTATGGTGCGGAAGTCAGTGATCCCGGCGAACGACGAGTGCGTGCCACCGGGCCTGAACGCGCCGAGCGCGAAGGCGAAGGTCGTGAACGACGACGAGATCCGTCGCGCGACCGCCTGCCTCGATGCGGCCGGAATCGCCTACACGGTCAGCGAGTTCGAGGAGGGTCTCAAGTCGGTCGAGCCGAAGGACAAGGCGGCGTACACCGAAGCGTTCGCCAGCTGCACCATGGAGGCCAGGTCGCAGGCGCTCACGCCGTACGTCGCGTCTCCGGCGAAGCTGTATCTGGGGGCGAAGAGCACGTTCAACGTGTTCTCCGGCGAGGGCATGCTGCGGACCGCGGCGACCGCGCTCGGCGTCCTGCTGATCGCTGCCCTGGTGATGATCGTGACCGGGCGTCGGTTGGTTCGGCCGATCGTGGCCCTGACCGGTGCGACGCAGCGGATGCGGAACGGCGATCACGCCGCTCGGGTGCCGGTGACGGGTAGGGACGAGGTGGCGCGGCTCGGGCATGCGTTCAACGACATGGCCGAGGCGATCCAGCGGCACGACTTCCAGCGCAAGGCGATGGTGAGTGACGTCGCGCATGAGTTGCGGACTCCGTTGGCCAACATCAAGGGGTATCTGGTCGCGTCCGAGGATGGCGTCGTACCGCTCGACCGGGAGTTGGTGACCTCGCTGTTGGAGGAGACCGATCTGCTCGAACACCTCGTGGCCGATCTGCAGGATCTCGCGCTCGCGGACGCCGGCATGCTCCGGATCCACCCGGCGCCGCGTGATCTGTCGGAGCTGGCACAGCAGGTGGTTCTCGCGCATCGGGCGGCTGCCGAGACAGCTGGGGTCGCATTGACGGCCGATGCCGCTGGGCCTGCGGTCGCGTCTGTGGACAGTGCTCGGATTCGTCAGGCGTTGGGCAACCTGGTGTCGAACGCGGTCCGCTTCACTGCACCCGGTGGGAACGTGGTGGTCGGCGTACGACGAGAGGACGACGGCTACAACCTGACCGTGACGGACAACGGCTCGGGGATCGCGGACGAGCATCTGCCTCATCTGTTCGACCGGTTCTATCGCGCCGAGCAGTCCCGCAGCCGGACGACCGGTGGCAGCGGGCTGGGACTTGCGATCACGAAGCACCTGGCCGAGGCCCACCACGGCCGCATCACCGTGACAAGCCGTCTCGGCTCGGGTTCAACCTTCACGATCTGGATCCCTGGAGCTGCCACACTGTCGCCGTGACTCAGCCTCCCAACTACCCACCGAACAACGGCTGGCAGCCACCACCCGGCGGACCGGTGCCACCTGGTCCTGGGTACGGGCCGCCTCCACCGGGATACGGCGGCCCGGGGTACCCCGGGCCGGGCGGACCGGGTGGGCCGGCGTACGGCGGACCAGGCGGACCTGGATACGGGCCGGGCGGACCTGGGTACGGACCGGGTGGGCCGGGGTACGGCGGACCAGGTGGGCCGCGGCGTGGGCGGGGGTTGCTGATCGCGGGGATCGCGGTGGCCGGCCTACTCGTGGTGGCCGCGATCGTCGCGGCCTTGGTCCTCCCCGGGGTCCTGACAAAGGACGAACCGACCAGCAGCGGGCCGGGATCCGGAGCTTCGAACCAACCGACAGCGCCGGCTCCGTCGACGCCGACGCAGCCCGCTCAGCGCCTCACCGAATCCAGCGCACTCGCGGCGAAGTTCCTCACGTACCTGAACGCCAACGACCAGAAGCACGCGGCCTCACTGGGTTGTGAGGACACGAAGAAGCTCCTCCCGACCGTGATCCTGCTCGCCATCGACCCACCGACCAAGCTGACCGTCAGCGGGCCGGCGGAGCCGATGTCGAAGACATACAGCGCGCCCTATTATCAAATGCTCGTCGGAGTCCCCTTCACCGGAACCACCAAGCACAACCCGGCGACCGGAACCGTCACGATCATGGACGTGCCGCCTCAACCGCTCTGTGTCCGCCTGATGAAGCTCGATCTCGGCTGACGTCCCTAGAGTGGGATCCGTGGCCTCGAGGAGAGCACGCGTCGCGGACGTGCATGAGATTGCGCGGGGCATGCCGCATGTGACGGTGTGGGAGCGGGACGACGGGACCGACCGACCTGTCTACCAGGTCGGCGGCAAGTCCTTCGTGTTCTTTCGTACGGCGCGACCGGACGCGGCGGACTCCGTGAGCGGCGAGCGGTACGACGACGTGATCATGTTCTGGGTCGAGTCCGAGGACGAGAAGCTGTCGCTGCTCGCGGACGAGTCGAAGCCGTTCTTCTCCACACCGCACTTCGACGGTCACCCGTCGGTGCTGGTCCGCGGCAGCCGGATCGGTGAGCTGACCAAGCAGGAGCTCACCGAGGTCATCCAGGACGCGTGGCTCTCCCGAGCCTCCAACCGCCGCGCCAAGCTGTGGCTCGACGAGCATCGGCTTACCTGAGCACTCAACCGCTGCCACACTATGCGGGTGAGCTATCTTCCGCCCGGTGGCACGGCCGCGCCCAACTACAACCAGCCACCCCGCAGAAACCGCGCCGGTCTGGTCATCGTCGTCCTGCTGCTCGTGCTGATCGGCGTACTGGGCGTCGGTGGCGTCGTCGGCTACCGATTGATCTCGGACCAGGTGGACTCGGCCGGCAAGCCCGACCCGACTCCGACGAAACCGCCGACGATCAAGCCGCCCGGCACGAAACCGACCGTCGCCAAGCCGACCACCAAGCGGACTGTCAGCAAGCCGCCGGTGACCAAGCCCCCCGCGCGAAAGCCGACGACGCCGGTCGAGTTCGCCGCGAGCTTCGTTGCCCAACTCAACGCCAACAACCCAGCGGTCGCAGCCTCCATGGCCTGCGAGGGCTCGGAGAAGACCATCCCCCTCCTCATGCAAAGCCAGCTGGTCCCACCCACCAACCTGACCTCCGGCTCCACCACAACCGGCACCGACGAAGTCTTCGTCATCAGCCTCTCCGGCACCACCGCAACAAGATCTGTCGCCGGCGTCATCGTCCTCAACAAGCTCGGCAAATCCCCACTCTGCGTCCGGGTCTTCCAGCTCTCCTCAATCCCCTAGGTCGGCCAAGTCCGCTCACGGCGGGTCGGATCGGGTGTCGTCAGGTCCGCGCGTGAGCTTTGAGGTGGAGTCGGCCGTTGTCGACGACCGCGAGATGCCCATCGCCAGCGTCGGCGGGGAGGTCGGCGACGACCGCCGGTACGTGGTCTTCGCGGAGGAGGATCGCAAGGTGGCACAGGTCGGATCCGCCGGCGAAGACGAACCCGGCGACGTGCCCGATGAGTCGGGACAAGATCACGTAGGGGCGGTCTGCGTAGACGATCGGAGGTGTTGACAGTTGGGTGATGCGTTCGAGCAGGCTGGTGATGTAGTGGCTTTCGGGTACGTCGGCATCGCCGTTGATCGACACGATGGGTGCGATCGACAGGCGCGTCAGAGCCTCGTCATCGGACAGCATTAGCAGCGGGCCTCGCGCTGTCCCAGTGCTGAGGGTGCTGCCGGTCGAACTGCTGGCCCGATTGGTGTCCGTGGTCGAGTAGTCGATGAAGTGCGGCCCTTGCTCTTCGTGGACCCATTCGAGATAGATGCCTGGGTACATCTCGGTAAGGATGTGGGTGAACGCAGCAAGCTGCCGCAGCTGGTCGAGGTTCCAGGGTGCCGGTGGCTCGAGCGCGGCCCAGGATTGCGCGTCGTCCACGGCAGGCAGGAGGAGCGAGCTGGGGCTGGTGAGGCCGCGGTTGATGGCCAGCAAGCCCTCGGCGGAGTGCTCCATCGTGGTTGACCCGTCGGCGTTCGCGCGGGTGACGGCGCCGGAGGTCCCGCGGGCGAATGGTCGCAGCAGGATCGTGTGTCGCGCGTATGGGTCGCCCTTCAGGTTCAGCACTGTGCTCAGGAACCGTTCCAGGTCAGTGGCAGACAGGATGTTCTGGCGTGCGGACGGGCCGAGGTCGACGATGACCTCCCCGGTCAGCTTGTCCCACCACTGCGGTCGTAAGCCCGGGTCGTTGAGGCCGGTTCCGTTGAGGGTGATCAGCCAGCCGTCGTCGACGGTGACGCCGTGCCGGGAGGCGAGACCGAAGGCCGGGCTGCGCTTGGTCGTGACGCTGAGGTAGACCTCGGCGCAGTCGCCGAGCGCGATGCCGGTGGGGAGCTGCTCGCTGAAGTAGAGCGACGTCGCGGCGAAGACCGGCCCGGCTGGTGTCACCACGGCCAGGGCGGCGGTGACCGGCCGGACCTGGAGTAGCCGCAGCCCACCCGGGTGCCAGGCCCATTCGATGTCGACCTCATGACCGAGGTGATTTCGCAGTTCACCTGCCAGATAGGCGATCTGGTCGTACGGCGGCGGTGGGGCGGACTGGCCGGTGATGTCGTAGCGGTGAGCTGCGGTCAGCCCGGAGACGAGGTGTTCACCGGTGCCGACGGTCGCGCAGACCAGGGTTCGGTCCTCCTGGGTGAATGCGACGCCTGCCAGGTCAGCATCCACCATCTGCTGGACGATGACCGCAATCCTCGGGGACGGGTCGGTATCGCCGGCTCGGAGCCGGGCCAGGATGGCCCGTGGGCTGTAGAACGATGCCCAGCAGGCCGTGACCGCTTCGGCGACGTCGGCGAGTGTCGTCAGGTGCAGGTACGACTCGTACAGGCCGGCGTGGCTGCGGGCGGTACCGTCTTCGACGAGGCTGGAGGACCTGACAGCCCAGGGACCGTTGTTGCCGGCGTCGGCGCACCAGTTGGCCAGTGCTTTCCACAGTGCCGATGGCAGCGTGAGCGATTCAAGGATCGCGGCGAGCCGGGTGTCGAGGTTGATCAGTTCGTTGCCGGCGGTGGCGGCCACCTCGTGAAACAGGTCGGCCAATGCCGCGGTGCGGGAGGGCCCGAGGGCGCCGGTGAAGGCTCTGATGGGGATGCTGACGGCGTCCGGTACGGCGGCGTGGCCGTCGAGTCGGTCGGCCACGGCGGCGAGGTTGGCGAACTTCGCTCCGGTCACGGCCCGATCGCGGCCGGCCGGAGAGCCGAGCTCGATGAGGAGAGGGATCTGCTTGCCTACTGGATTCGTGGTGTTCACGGGTGGTCCTCGCTGTCCAGCTCGGGGGCTGGACGCGCGCACCGCTAGTCGAGCGGTTGGGCCAGCCACTTGGTGAGAAGGGTGTCGACCTGGTCGTGCAGGTCGCGCGGCGCGAGCGTTGTGGTGTCGACGCTGTAGTCCGCGCAGATCGTGTCGTAGCCCCAGGTGGCGTTGGAGTCAGGGACGATGGTGTGGTCTCCGCGGGCGTGGAGCCGCTGAGAACGCACCTCGTCGGTGCAGGTGACGTGAACGAAGACGAACCTGTCGGCGAACAGCCTGTGGTAGTCGACAGCCGCGTCGCGGAGGTCATCGTTGATCACGACCGAGGTTGTGGCTTGCGCGACTCGGGTGAGGAAGTCGTCGGCCAGGTAGTCGGGGTTGATGCGACGCAGCCAGATCGCTACGGTGCGCAGCACGTCGTTGTCGTGCTCCCAAGGGCCGATCGGCTTGCCAGCGGTGGCGTAGATGTGGCCCTGGATCCGGTAGAGCGGCTCGGCGAGCTTGATGACCTGCACGGTGTGCCCGCGCTCCTCCAGCCCGGCCTTGAGGCTTGCGGCGACGGTGGACTTGCCGGAGCCGGCCAGCCCGTAGAGGGCCAATTTGCGGGGCGGCACACCCACTGCGGATCCCCTTCTGAGAGGTGGTCATGTCGGCTGCAGTCCGGCGGCAGGACGCAGCCAGGATAGCTTCGACCAGTGATCCTCCAGGCTGGCCACACCGTGGCTGGCCAGGAACTCGCGGGTGAAGGCGACCAGTTGTTCGTATTCGTCGCGCAGTTGGCCGAGGTCGACCGGGCGGAGCGTGCGGGTGCGGACGTACTCGACCTCGACCTGGTGCAAGGGGTCGACCAGCCCGGCACGCTCGGTGCACCTGTCGAGCATGATCGAGAAGACATGGCCGGAGGCCAGTGACTCCAACAAGACGTTGTACCGGACCCTGCGATAAACCTTTCCCCAGGCCGGGCGCAGCCCCCAGCGGTCGGCGATCACGGCGGGTAGATCTGGATTCAGCCCGAGCGTCAGGCCTTCGATCAGATCCTCGTGGCGCATCTCGGCATCGGCGGAGAATCGCTTTCGGCGGATGATCCAGGTGCCGTTGACGGCCGGGATGAAGGCGATATAGCCGCGCTCGGACCGGGGCGTGGTGATCTCGAACAGGTGGTTGTCGAAATCCCATTGCTCGAAGCCGCCGTTGTTGCCGTGCTCGCAGATCCAGTCCTGCAGTCCACCATTGCGAACGGCATCCAGGATCAGGGTGGTCAGACCCCATAGATCAGGCTGGCCCTGCAGGGTGAATTTGTACTCCAGTTCCTGGCCCGGTAGTGCGTTGACGAACCAGCGTTGATGGTTGACCGCCTTCGGCCCGCAGGCGTGGTGACGTTCAGCCAACACGCCGGTCCAGGCGACCAGGTTCGCGGCGGACGGGTCGCCGGTCAGCTTGGGCCCGGGCAGCGCGACGAACAAGACATCGTCGCCGGTGAAGGACTGCTGTGTGTACGGCGTCCACCGGCCCTCGTCGAGCCGGAGCAAGAACAGCGGCGCCAGGCCACCACATTGCTCACGCATCGATGGATCAAGCGTTACGACTGCAGTGTTCGCCGCGGCCGTAAGCGCTTCCGGAGCGACATCGATCGCCGCCGTGACAGGCTCGAGGCCCCGCGGTTCATGACGGAGGCCGGCCGGCCCGGCCAGCAGAACGGATCGTTCCGCCTGGTTAGCGGCGGTGCTGGCTGGGCCGGGCAGGATCGTTGAGTTCATGGTGTGGGTCGTCATCGGTTCCGTTCCATAGCGTCGTCGAGCGTGGCGTCCGGATCGAGGTTGGTGTCGGTGAACGGACGCAGACGCAGGGGTCAGTACGCCCGCCCACCGAGCTCGGACGGGATCCTCAGCTCCCGATGCAGGCGCCTCGCCGCGCCAGGGGCACCGGTGAGCTGAGGACGCCGGATTGGGCGGGCCTGCGTCGGCGGTTGACGAATCCGCGTGCGCGTCCAGGCGCGGTGAGGAGGTCCGCCGGGACGTGGTGAGAGGCGCAGACCCGCAGGTTCAGGGAGTCGCATGCCAAGCCGATGTGGTCTGAGACGGTCTGAGGCGACATGGTGTCGGACTTCCTTGTCGTGCGGAGTCAGGTACGGGTCGTGCCTCTAGAACACCGGTTGTGTAGGCCCTGGACGAAGACCTGACCACTCAGGGTGCAAGCGGCTTGCACAACCTGCAAACATGGGTCACGCTCGAACTCCCGCCGCTCTGGATCGAGGTGACCTTTGAGCACTCCCTCCGCCTGGACCACGATGTCGGCCGTCGCGCAGGCAGCCGGCAGCGGCGACTTCGGCACCGTTTTACGGACCGCCCGCGTGGCCGCCGGACTGACCCTGAAAGACGCAGCGCGCCTGGCAGGCGTCTCCGCCTCAACGCTCAGCCGGATGGAGACCAAATCCAGCCGGGTGTGGGACGTTCGCGACCTTCGCCGCCTCGCGGAGGTGTTCGGGATCCCCGAGCACCTGTTCGGACTGTCGAGCCCGATCTCTGGCGTGAGCACCGCTAGCCTAGGCTCAGGTGTCGATGAGGATGGTGATCCGATGCGCCGACGCGAGCTGCTCGCGACGACCGCCGCGGTCGTGACTGGGGCGGTCGTACTGCCTCTGGGGCAGACAGCCGCCGCCCACGGCATGGCCGACACCATCGAGGACGTGCTGTTCGGGCGAGTCAAGGCAGCACCCATTCCTGCTCACCAACTGGCGGCGCAGATCGCGGCGGCACGTGCCGACTTCCGCGCCACTCGCTACAGCCAGCTGGCCCGCCGCCTGCCCAGGATGCTCGCACAGGCAGTCGCCGGCCGTGACGCCGCCTCAACCAGCGATGTTGGGCCGGCGTCCACTCGGCTGGCGCAGGCCTACTGCTTGGCTACCGAACTGCTGGTCAAACTGCATGACGACGGGATGGCCTGGGCCACCGCCGACCGCGCAGTCCAAGCCGCCCGCGCCGGCCACGACCCACTGACGTTGGCCGAGACCCGACGTTGGGCGGCCACCGTCATGCGGCGAACCCACCACCGCGACGGCGCCCAGCGGCTCATGCTCGACGCGGCAAGCCAACTGCAGGCCGATACCGGCCTGACGGACTCCAGCACCGCCGCCACGTACGGGCAGTTACTTGCCGCTGCTTCCTACACGGCCGCGCTGCGTGACGACCGCGACAGTGCCTGGACGCTGCTCGGCGAGGCCGAAGCCGCCGCGCGCCGTACGCGCCTCACCAACAATAACCGCTTCAACATGCTCGACCTCGGCGTTTACAAAATCAGCGTCTCGCGCGTTCTGGGTGACTTCGGCACAGCTGTCGACTACGCCCGACTGATCGACCCCGCCGGCATTACAGCCCCCGAACGCCGTGCCCGCTACTGGGAAGACACCGCCCTCGCCCTCCAAGGCCGCGGCAACAGGCAAGCCGCCTTCCAAGCCCTCGTCACCGCCGAACGAGACACCCCGCAAGAAGTTCGGTTCCGTCCCTGGGCCCAGCAGCTGACCCGCGACCTGCTGTCCGGCGACCGCAACAACAGCCTGCCCGGTATACGGGACTTCGCCAGCCGCATCGGCACGCACTGACCTCGAGGCTGGATCACTCGCATCTGGCGGTCTCGTCCTGCCGATCCAGGCTCAGGCTTGCAGCTGCTTCGCGTCGAGCCGACCCCGGTACCCACATCCCGGCTAACATCGCTGCAGCAGCAAGGAATTCTCGTCTGCGTCGTCGGCATTCACCTGCAAACCAGCCACCTCGAGCGCAATCCGATAGCTCGCAAGTACGCAACACTGTGCGGGTGAGCTGTCTTCCGCCCGATGGTTCGGCTGCGCCCAACTACAACCAGCCGCCCCGCAGGAACCGAGCCGGACTGATCATCGTCGTCCTGCTGCTCGTCCTGATCGCCGTCCTCGGTGCCGGTGGCGTCGTCGCCTACCGCCTGATCGCCGACCAGGTGTCGTCGCCGGACAAGTCACCTGCCGCAGCCCCAACTCCGGACCCGGCCACCGTCGCCAAGCAGTTCGTCGCGCAACTCAACGCAAACAACCCAACGGCCGCAATCGCCCTGGCCTGCGAGGATTCGAAGAACATCATGCCCGGCATGATCGAAAACTACATAGGCCCGCCGACCAAGCTCGCCATCACCGGCGGCCCGTCGCCCGTGGTCGACATCTTCGAGGTCCCCTTCGCCGGTACCACCAAGGGCACCCGCGTCACCGGCAACGTGGCCCTCAACGATTACAACGGCCCCTTCTGCGTCAGCGAACTCATCATCAAATTTCAGTGACCAAACGCCGCAGTTCAGTGGCCGGTCGTGTAGAACTTCGCGAGTCGTTGGACCGCGGCTGCCTTGGTCATTGCTCGTACGTCGGCTTCCGGGATGTGCGCCTCGGTGATCAAGGCTCTGACAACACCGGCCGGGATCGACTCGGCGGGCGGTTGGACTTGTTGTCGTTGCGGTACGACCTTCTCGTCGACGCAGGCCCAGAACTCTTCGGCCGTGACGTCGAGTTGGTCGCGGAGGATGTGCGACCAGATCGACGGGCCGTAGTTACTGCGGTCGACCGGGTGGCTGATTCTCGTGTACAGGATGCGGCCGTCCGGCAGCGCGAACTCGTAGTTGACGTGGTGCGTCCCGCTCCGGCCTGTCGCGCGTTTGCGTTCGGTCCAGCCCTCGGTGACACAGAAGTTCTGGTGGTCGGTCCGGGTGGCCGGACGGCGTCGTTCGATCATGGAGTTCGTCAGGCCAGCAGCCAGTCGCGGAGCTGGTCGTCCGACGCAAGCGCGACGATCTGCACCAGACCCCAGTTTTCGGCGTGGTTCGGTGCCAAGCGCAGATGGTCGGACCACTCTTCCGCGTAGTCGCGGAGCGCGTCGACCATCTCCACCGCGGCCTGGTCGAGGGTGGCTCCGTCCGCGGCGACGGGGAGTCCCGGGATGAAGATCGACCAACCGTCGTTCTCGGCGACGACCTGGGCGCCGGACGGACGCACGCTGGTGAGGAAATGGACGAGTCGGTCGGCGTCCACGGCGGCGACCCGGCGCGTGTCCCGAATGACGGTGGCCGGCCGGCCGTCGTCTGCGGCATCCAGGAGGTCTTTGAAGTGGTCACGCGCCTCGCGCGCGTTGCGGTACTCGACTTGAGCGTCCACAGCCCTCCCTCTCGCACTGATGTGTACACAGCGTACACCGCGTACACCGACCTAAGGGGCGAGGGAGCGGGCGGTTTCGAGGAGGTCTGGGCCCAACCCTTCCCCTCCCGTCCTTCCCTTGAGTCAAGGAGCGAGGGAGCGGGCGGTTTCGAGGAGGTCGGTTCCTGTGGGGAGGGTGGCGATGATGGGGGTGTCGAGGCCGTTGGTGAGGTAGCGGTTGATGTGGGTGCGGCATTGGGCGGGGGTGCCGTGGACTATGAGGTCGTCGATGACTTCTACGGGGACGGCGGCCATGGCGGCGTTGCGGTCGCCGGCGGACCAGGCTTCGCGCATCTCCTTCATGGCGGCGCCGCGGCCGAGCCAGTCGTGGAAGGCGGCGTACCCGGGGACGGTCAGGTAGGTGGCGATCAGGAAGCGGCCGATGTTGCGGGCCATCTCGGCGTCCTCGGTGACGCAGACGAAGATGCGCGCGGCCAGCTCCTTGTCGGGGCCGAGCTCGGCGCGGACCTGGCGTACGTCGTCGGCCGACAACCAGTTCGTGATCGCGCCGTCGGCCTCGCGCGCGGCCAGCTTGAGCATCTGCGGCCGCAGCGCGGCGAGCATGATCGCCGGCGGTACGTCGGGCGCCTTCTCCAACCGGAACCGCTGGATCGTGAAACTGTCGAACTCCCCGTCCACCCGCTCCCCGGCGAACGCCTGCCGCAGGAATCGCAGTACGTCGCGCGTCCGCGCCAGCGGCGGGTCGTACGCGATCCCGTTCCACCCGGTCACGATCGTCTCCGACGACGCCCCGATCCCGAGCACGAACCGCCCCGGCGCCAGGTCCGCGAGCGCCGCCGCACTCATCGCGAGCGCGGCCGGTCCACGCGTGTGCACGGGTACGACGGCAGTCCCCAACCGCAACCGCTCGTCCCACTCGGACGCGAGCACCAACGGCGTGAACGCATCCGCGCCGGCCACCTCGGCCGACCACAGGTCCGTATAGCCAAGGTCCGCCAGCTCAGCGACCAGCGATCGGTGATCCCGCAGCGGAACCCCGGTGAGTGGAACGGTCAGACCCCAACGCATCAGATCATCCTCTATCGGTAGGACAGCAGCTCGGTGCCGTCGAGATGCCCGTGTTCGTTGTAGCTCACCATGGTCAGCCCGCTGCGACCGGATACGACTTTCGTGATCGCGGTGTTGATCGTCACCGGGTTGAGCCGCGGCCACAGTCCGTCGCCGCCGGACAGCAACCGGCTCACCACCACCGCGATCGGACCGCCGGACGTGAACACCACAGCAGTCTCGCCCTTCCCCAGTCGATCGGCGGTACGACGTACTGCTGCCTCGGACCGTTCGCAGAAGGCCTCGAACGACTCCGTGTAGCCGTCACCACCCTCGATCCACCGCTGCGTGGCCGCAGTGAACATCTCCTGGAACGCCCGCTTCGGATGTCCGCTCCGACTCAGATCCGCCAGCATCAGCGCACGCTGCTTGTACGCCGGCTTGTGCGCAACCATCAGCTCGTCGTGATCGAACTCGTCGAACCCCTTGTCCACCTCAGGTGTGAACCCGGCCAGCTCCGCCGTCCGCGCATGCCGCCGCATCGAACCGGCCACAACCACCGATGGCTTCACGCCTCTCGCCGCGAGCGTCTCCCCAAGCCGCACGGCCTGCTGCTCGCCCTGCGCCGAGAGCTTGTCGTAGTCACGCGCACCGAACGACGCCTGCGCGTGCCGGATCAGATAGATGACTGCCACGCTCAGGCCTGCCGGATGATCCGGCGGCAGCGCCGCTCGAGCAGGTTGACCGGGAGCCAGAAGTTCTTGAACCGCGGGTTGCGCGTCTGCTTGTGGTGATAGCGGTAGTAGATCTGCTGCGCGATCACCGCCAGCCGGAACAGCCCGAACACCTCGTAGAAGGCCCAGTTGTCCGCCTTCAGCCCGGACCGTTCGGTGTAGTAGGCAACGATCTCGTCCCGCGTCACCATCCCCGGCGCATCCGACGGCTGCAGCCGGAACCGCCGGAACGCCCAGTCGTCATCGGCCTGCACCCAGTACGCGAGCGCACTGCCCAGATCCATCAACGGATCCCCGAGCGTCGCCAGCTCCCAGTCGAGTACGCCGGCCACCCGCAGCGGATCGTCCGGCGCCAGTACGACGTTGTCGAGCCGGAAGTCGTTGTGGATAACGCACGTACGAACGTCGCCCGGTCGGTTCTCCTGGAGCCACGCCATCACGCGTTCGTAGCTGGGCACGTTCCATGTCTTCGCCTTGCGGTAGCGGCCGGACCAGCCGCTGACCTGGCGTTCGACGTACCCCTCACCGCGACCGAGGTCGGTCAGCCCAGCTTTCTCGACATCGACCTGGTGGAGGTCGACGAGGGTGTCGATCAGTGTGAAGCCGAGCTGCCGGGTCTGTTCCGGTGTGAGGTCGACCCCGAGCGAGTGGTGACCCGGGATCGTGCCGACGACCCGCTCCATCACGTAGAACTCCGAACCGATCACGGTCTCGTCGTTGCAGTGGGCAACCATCGTCGGGACGTAGCCGAACACCGGCTTCAACCCGGCCTGGATCCGGAACTCACGTCCCATGTCGTGGGCACCCTTGGCCTTGGTCCCGGCCGGCGGTCGGCGCAGGATCAGGTCGTGGTCGCCGTACCGCAAGAGATAGGTCAGGTTCGACGCGCCGCTGGCGAACTGCTTGACCTCGGGCAGACCGGACGGCAGGTCGGTCTGTTGCCGCAGCCACCCATCGACGGCCGGGACATCGAACGCATCCTCGTCCCGGACCGCCCGCGCGGCATCGCTCATCCCCGCGGGGCCCGGCTGTCGGCAGCCGATTCGGCCTTCGCCCGGGCCCGCGCCGCGACCTTCCGCATCTGCCGGTTGTAGAGCGGACGCGCGAACCGCTTGGTCCGCCACGCCAGCAGCGCCGGCCGATCCGGGATGATCAGGAACTGCTTCTTCTGGATCCCTGTCATCACAGCGGCCGCGATGTCGTCGGCGGTCCGCGGCGACTTCTCGATCAAGTGTCGGGCCGTCGCGCCCATCGCCTTGTCCTCGCTCTGGATCGAGTCGGCCAGGTTGGTCCGGAAGAACGATGGACAGACCACCGACACGGTCACGCCGTACGGATGCAACTCGTGCGAGAGGGTCTCCGAGAGCGCGACGACTCCGGCCTTGACCGTGTTGTACGAGCTCATCATCGGTGGGTGGACGAGCCCGGCCGCGGACGCGGTGTTCACGATGTGACCGGACCGCTGCCGCTTGAACAGCGGCGTGAACGCACGGCAACCACGGACGACACCCATCAGGTTGATGTCGATGACGCGGTCCCACTCCTCGAGCGACTCGACCTCGATCCGCCCGCCGGTGGCGATCCCGGCGTTGTTCACGAGGATGTCGAGACCGCCCCAGTTCTGCTCGCACCAGTCGACCGCCGCAGCCCAGTCGTCCGCGCTCCGGACATTCAGCTGCCGGTACGTCGCTCCGTCCTTCGGGCCGTCCGTGGCGACATCGGTAGCAAGCACTTGGTGGCCATCGGCAACGAAGCGTGCGACCAGCGCGGCCCCGAGACCACTAGCGCCACCGGTGACGAGGACGCGGCTCACTTGGCCTCCTGTGCTGCGGTCTGGGTCAGGAACGACGCCAGCTCGATCCTGGCGATCACTCCACGATGCACCTCGTCCGGCCCATCGGCCAACCGCAGCGCGCGAGCGCTCGTCCAGGCCGCCGCCAACGGGAAGTCGTCGGAGAGCCCGCCACCGCCGTGGAGCTGGATCGCCATGTCGATCACGTCCTGCGCCATCCGCGGCACCGCGACCTTGATCTGGCTCACCTCACTCAAGGCACCCGCGAGCCCTTCGGTGTCGAGCAGGTACGCCGTCTGCAGCACGAGCAGCCGGGCTTGGTTGATTGCGATCCGCGCGTCGGCGATCCGCTCCCGGTTGCCACCGAGATTGACCAGCGGCTTGCCGAACGCGGTCCGGCTCGTCCCCCGCTGAAGCGCCAACTCGAGCGCCTTCTCGGCCAGCCCGATCAACCGCATGCAGTGATGCACGCGGCCCGGGCCCAGTCGGCCCTGTGCGATCTCGAAGGCCTTGCCCGGTCCGACCAGGATGTTCGAGGCCGGCACGCGGACGTTGGTGAACGACACTTCACCGTGTCCGTGGGGCGCGTCGTACTGGCTCATCGTCGGCAGCATGCGTTCGACGGTCACGCCTGGGGTGTCGCGGGGGACGAGGACCATCGTGTGCCGCGCGTACCGGTGCGCGTCCGGATCGGTGAGGCCCATGAAGATGAGGAGTTTGCAGTCCGGGTGACCGATGCCGGTGCTCCACCACTTGCGGCCGTTGATGACGACCTCGTCGCCGTCGATCACCGCGGTCGCGGCCATGTTGGTCGCATCCGAGGACGCGACGCCCGGCTCGGTCATGCAGAACGCGGACCGGATCGTGCCGTCCAGCAACGGCTCCAGCCACTGCTTCTTCTGCTCGGCATCGCCGTACCGGAGCAGGACCTCCATGTTCCCGGTGTCGGGCGCATTGCAGTTGAAGACGTACGGCGCGATGAACGACCGCCCGGTGAGCTCGGCGATCGGGGCGTAGTCGAGGTTGGACAGGCCCTCGCCGTACTGCTCGTTCCCTGGCTCGGCGGGTGGGAGGAACAGATTCCACAGGCCTTCCTTGCGGGCCTTCGCCTGCAGCTCGGCGAACCCGGGCTGCGGCTGCCACGGGTCCGCGGCGGCTCGGGTCGCGGCGAGCAGCTCGCCCTCCACCGGTTCGATCTCGGACCGGATGAACTCCGCTACCCGGGCGATCAGGTCACTCGCGCGGGCGGAAGGTTCGAATCCCATCAAGACTCCTTCGGGTCGCCTTGACCGTAGCTCAGCCACTAAGCAATGCTCAATAGCGTGAGTGAGCGATGGACCTCCGACGACCGCCGGAAGCAGTTGATCCGGATCGGCCTGATGATGCTGCGCACGCAGCCGATCCACGAGCTGTCCATCGACGCCGTCGCCGGCCAGGCCGGGATCTCCCGCGGCCTGCTGTTCCATTACTTCCCGAGTAAACGGGACTACTACCTGGCCGTGATCTCCGCGGCCGGTCGCCGCCTGCTGCGCGTGACCAAGCCGGACGAATCACTACCGCCCGAGCAGCAGCTGCGCGAGATGCTGGTCCAGTTCGTGGCGTTCATCACGCGGCGGCGGACGGCGTACATCTCCTTCGTCCGCGGCGCCGCCGGCGGTGACGACTACGCCGTCGAGGTGTACGACGAAACCCGCGCCGGCCTGACGAAACGCATCCTCACCTACCTCGGTACGCCGGAAGTCGCCGAGACCCCCACGTCCCGCGAGTACCTCCGGATCCACGCCTGGCTCGCCTACACCGAAGACCTCGCCATCGAATGGTCTGGCCTCCCCGAAGCCGACCGCTCCGACTCCGACACCGACCTGGTCGACCACGCCATAGAAGCCCTCCACACCCTCCGAAAGCTGTAGAGGGTTATTCAGAAAATCTGAAGACCCAGAACAAGAGCAAAGAAGATATAAAGAAAAGACAAAGGAAAGAAAGGATAGAGGGGGCTGGGTGCCTGGCTGAGGTCGGCGGCCCGCTACCGTCAGCGCCTGGACGGTCGCCGCTCTCGTCGTCGCATCGCAGCTAACGCTCAGCCGGCTCGCCGACGGTCCGGACGCGCTATCTGAGCGTTCACAGCGTCCGCACCTGGTTCTCCAGGCCATCACAATCTCCGACCAGCGACGGGCTCACGCCTGACCTCCACACGAACCACAGATTGTGATGGCCTGGAGATCGCTCACTCAGCAACTGATCCTTGTCAGCCCTGATCCCGCAGCCGCCGCGCGTCGCTGCACTCCCGACACACGCGGACCGCCAGGCCATCACAATCGTCGTCCAGCAGGCGACTCACGCCGAACATCCACCGGAACCGTAGATTGTGATGGCCTGGAGAACCCGCTCACTAGATGAAGGGGTTTTCGTCGTGGGTGGCTTTGGCGATGGGGGCCAGGTCTGTGGTGAGCTGATCCAGCTCGGCGTCGGTCAGGATCGTGTAGGCGGGGGCGGCGAGGATGTCGGTCTGGGTTTCGATGTCGCGTTTGATCTGCTTGCCCAGGTCGGTGAGCCAGCCGGATTCGTCGACGATGCCGCGGGTGCGCATGCCGTCGACGACCGCGGCCAGCTGGGCGGCCGGCAGGTGTGAGACCCGGCCGAACTCCTCGGCCGGCTGGCCGGCCGAGAGGGCGTGGAGTACGTGCGCCTCGGTCCCGCCGATGCCCGCGGCAACCAACGCGACGTTGTGACCGTCACCGCGGTGCTCGCGCAACAGGGTCGCCGCGTGCCAGAGCTTCGCCATGGGCTCGGTGGGTACCGGCACCGTCCGGAGTCCGGCGTACAAGGCGCGGCCTTCGATCGGAGCGCTGAACGCGGCCTTGGTGGCGACGTCCGCGGCCCGCTCGATGGCGGCAAGGTCGGCGTCGCCGCCGAGGATTCGCCGCAGCGCCGCGGTGCACCCCCGCTCCCGGGCCGCCAGCGCCGCCTCGCGGCTGGCCGTCTTCCAGACCCGGGGAATGTGCCGCGCGACCTCCCCGGGCGCGAAGTTGTAGAAGACCGCGTGCACCACCTCGGCCGGCGCGTCGCCCAGTGGCGCCGCGCGGCCGGCGAAGTATCCGTCCCAGTAACCCCGGTGCCCGAGCGCCATCTGCTCTTCGGTCGGCTCGTCGGCGAAGTAGGCGAGCTCGTGGATCGGCGTCACGAGCTGGTACATGCGGCGCGCGATGGACTCCATCATTCCTCCAACCTCAGGCCGCCCCTGGTGAGCCGCCGTTCACACCTTCCACGAACGCCCGGTGTCCGATCCGACAGCTCCCGCGCCGATTTCGTCAGGAAGATTTCGGCAGCAGCTCCGGCGAGAGGTCGGGATCGGCCATGTCCGGGTCGAAGGGATAGAGCGGGCGGAGTACGCCGTGGTGGCCCAGGCGGAGGAGGTCCTGGTCCACGCCGCCGGGGGTGAGCGCCAGGAGCCAGTCTTTGGCGAGGTTGTACAGCTCAGGCTCCAGATAGCCGATCTTCACGATGACCAGGTCGGTGGCCGCCGGGTCGAGGCCGAGCAGCGTGAAGTCGGCGATGTGGTGGTACGGCTTGCGGCGCGTGGTGAGGATCGAGTGCAGACCGCCGGCCTTGATCACCGCGACGGTGCCGCCGACCGGGTCGTCCGAGATCGAGAACACCGTGCCGGACAGCTCGACCGGACCCGACGGACCGGGGTCGACCTTGCCCCCGGCGGAGACCTCGACCGGGTTGCCGACGCCGGCCGCGACGCACGCGGCGACCGCGTCGGGGTCCGTGATGCTGGCATGGATCGCGGTCGCCTTACCGGAGGCCAGTTCTTCGACGGTCAATAGTTGGCCAAGCGTCCAGGACACGTCCCCGGCTCCACCAGCGGTCGGGTTGTCGCCGGAGTCGCTGATCACGAAGGGCCGCGCCGTACTCGCGAGACCTTGGGTCACGCACTCCTGCAAGGTCCCGGTCGGGGCGACGAACGCGAACTGCGAGCGGGCATCCCAATACGCCTTCGCCAGTTCAAGCGCGCGAGCGGTGATCAGCTCCTGGTCGTCACCGGTCACGACCACAGCAGCGCGGCACCGCGGCTCGTCGGCCCACGCGTACCCGACCCACACGGCGGCGTCGAGTACGCCGCTCTCGTCGGCGATCTCGCCGACCCGGTGGTAGATCGACTTGGCCGGCTCGATCCGGGTCGAGGTCTTCTCCCCCGGCAGCAGCACCGGGACCTGGATCCAGGCCTTGCCCGGCTTGCCCAGCCCGGACCGGATCCGCTCGACCAGGTTGCGGGCCGCGCGCTCCCGACTCACCATCCAGTCCTCGTGCGGCGCCATCCGGTAACAGGTGATCAGGTCGACCGCGGTGCCCAGCTCGCGGGAGACGTTCCCGTGCAGGTCCATCGAGGTCGACACCAGTACGTCGGGACCGAGCGCAGCCCGGATCCGGGTCGCGAGATCCGCCTCGGCGTCCCGCCGCCCGACGACACTCATCGCGCCGTGGATGTCGAGGAAGAACCCGTCCAGCTCACCGGCCGTCCCGATCAGCTCGATGATCTCAGCCGACAGAGCGTCGTACACCTCAGGCAGTACGGCGCCACCCGGCAGTGATCCCGCAAGCAGGAGCGGCACCCACTCGACGTCCTGGGCCCACTCATGGTCGAGGAAGTCGTACCGCTGCAGGGCGTCCGCGCCACGCCTGACCTCGAAGTCCGCCATACCGGCGCGATGCGGGGAGAACGTGCTGGACTCGATGCCGATCCCGGCAATCCCGATCCGAAGGCTCATGCTCCCAACGTTTCATAGCGAAGACCCTTACCGAAAGATGTTCCCTAAGCCGCCGCAGCCGCGGTGAGGGCGGCGATCAGTGCGGCGGTGGCCGGCGGATCGGGTGGTTCGCCGTACGTGACGGCATAGATGTGGCGGCGCGACTGTGGGAGCCGGTGGGCAAGGATGCCGGCGGCCCGGTGGGATCGCAGCGCCAGGCCGGGGATCGTGGTGACACCGAGTCCGGCGGCGACCAAGGCCTGCATCACGACCATGTCGTCGGAGGTGAAGCCGATCCGTGGCTCGAAGCCCTCGTCTGCACACATCGCAACCAGGTGACTGCGGCAACGATCGCACCCCGCGATCCAGGTCGCGTCCCGGAAGTCGGCCATCGTCTCGGCGGGCACGGTCGACAACAGGTAGAGCGGGTCGTCGAGAAGATAGTGCAGCCGGATCCCATCCGCCTCCGGCTCGGTCTCGTCGTAGCGGAAGATCACCGCGACGTCGATCTTGCCGGCCCGGAGCAGCTGCATCGCCTCGATCGGGTGAGTGTCGACCAGACTGATCTGCAGCCCCGGATGGGCGCGGGACAGCGAGGCCACGGCGGCCGGGATGAGCGACCCGATCACCGACGAGAACCCGGCCATCCGCACCCGGCCGGCCGTGAGGCCGATGTGCGCGGACAACTCGGCCTCGGCCGCGTCGACCCGGCCGATGATCTCGGCGGCCCGGTCGGCGAGCAGTCGTCCGGCCAGCGTGAGGCGGATCCCGCGGCCGGCTCGCTGCATCAGTTGCGCACCGGTCTCGGTTTCCAGCCGGGCCAGATGGTGACTGACCGACGGCTGCGAGTAGTGCAGTTCCTTGGCCGCCTCGGTGACCGAGCCGTGCCGCGCGACCGCGTCGATGACGCGCAATCGGGTGATGTCCAGCATCAACCGACAGTAGGCCGGGCCTGGGTGCAACCCATCAATTTTCTCGATGAATCTCCGCGGAAGTTGGCATTGGACGTATACGTCTGCGGGCCGCAGGCTGAACACGAGCGCTCAGCACCCCTCGGTCCCGGCCGGACCTGTCACCCATCCGCATACCCCCGGAAGCGAAGGCAGTATGAGCGACAACCTGACGTGTTCGTACGTGACCTATGTCCAGAGCAGCGCCGACGAGGTCTGGCGAGCATTGACCGATGCCGACCTGACCGCACAGTGGTGGGAACGCAATGTGTCCGACTGGCAGGTCGGCTCGACCTGGACGCATGGTTCGGGCGGGACCGGCACTGTGCTGGAGAGCGATCCGCCGAAGCGCCTCGTCCTGACGTTCCCGACCGAGAAGCCTTCGAAGGTCGGCTTCGAGATCGAGCCGCACGAGGAGATCGTGCGACTCACGATGACTCATGAGGACCTCTCCGATCAGAAGACCTGCGACATCGTCGCCGGCGTCTGGCCGGCGCTCCTGGCCAACCTGAAGACCTTGATCGAGACAGGTCATGTGCTTCCGCAGGCACCTGTGGTGATGCTCGAGCACAAGTAGAGCGGCCGAAGGCACGGCAAGGTTGCAGCCCCGCCGTGCCTTCGGCCTTCAGGGCCGTCCTCAGGGCCGTCTTCAGGGCCGTCTTCAGGGGCGCGCGGTGGTGCCGCGGACGATCAGTTCGGTGGCCAGCTCGACGTGCAAGGCCTCGAGCTCGTGCCGGTCGAGCAGCCGGATCAGCAGGCTGACCGCCATCCGGCCCATCTCCTGCAGGGGTTGCCGGACGGTGGTGAGCGGCGGCGTGGTCGCGCGGCTGAGATCGAGATCGTCGAAGCCCGCGACGGAGAGGTCGGTAGGGACCGACAGACCGCGATCGGCGGCGGCCTGGAGCGCGCCGATCGCGGCTTTGTCGTTGAAGGCGACGAGCGCGGTCGGTCGCGGCGTCACGTCGAGCAAGGAAAGGGCCGCTCGGTACCCGTGGGCCGTCGTCGGCTCGACGTGGCGGACGAGCAACGGGTCGCCCAGGATGCCGACGTCGGCCAGCGCGGCCGAGTGACCACTCAGTCGGGCGTCGGCCGCGAGCCACTCGCGCGGGCCGGCGATCACGCCGATGCGCGTGTGGCCGAGGGCCGTGAGATGAGCGGTGAGCTGACGTGCGCCGGAGTGATGGGCGGCCGAGACGGACGCGATGTCGCGGGGCAACGTCGTCCGCGGATCCACCACCACGAACGGAAACCTGCGGTCACTCAGCCGGACCAGGGATTCGCTCGGCTCCGGCGGCAGGATCAGGATCGCCCCGCCGATATCGCGCTGTGACGGCAATCTCGACAGCACCTGCTCGTGCTGCGCCGCCTCACCCGCGTTGAGGACGAGCTGCCGTCCATGCCGCTCCAACGTCTCCGCGATCGACGACACGATCAGGCCGAAGTAGTCGGTCAGCGTGTACGGGCAGCGCACGTAGACGGCTCCGGCGACGGGTTTCGCCGTACCGCCGCGGGGTCCGGGCGCGCGCAGCCCGAGCTCCTCGATCGAACGCTCGACCAAGCGGCGGGTCTCCGGCGCGACACTGCCGGCCTGGTTGAGCACGCGGGAGACCGTCGCGATCGACACACCGGTCGCGGCCGCGACATCCCGAACGGTTGCTCTACCGCGCGGCATTTGTTACATGCCTTCGTTTCACGCTCAGCACTCTATATCGCCGCTCCCACATCTTGACAGTGGTCTATCGCGAGCGTTTTCTGAGGCCGATTGTTTCAGTAAGGAGTGCAATGAGAACTCAGGCAATCGGCGTCGCCCTCGCATTGACCGTTGCGGCGCTCACCAGTCCCCCTGCCCAAGCAGGCGCAGCCCACCAGCCGTCGTCCCAGGTCCAGGTCTGGGTCACGACCCCCGATCGCGCCGAACTGCTCCACGAGCGCGCGCCGATCACGTTCGGGAGTGCGGCGAGCGACCGTACGACGATCACGGTCGACCCGACGACGTCGTACCAGACGATGGACGGCTTCGGCGCCTCGATCACCGACTCGTCCGCGGACGTGCTCTACCGGCTCAGCCCGGCCGACCGCGAGCAGACGATGCGCAAGCTGTTCGACTCGCGCCAAGGCATCGGCGTGAGCTTCCTCCGGCAGCCGGTCGGGTCGTCCGATTTCACCGCCGCGGCCGAGCACTACACGTACGACGACGTACCGGCCGGTCAGACCGACTTCGGCCTCGAGCACTTCAGCATCGCGCACGACCAGCAGCAGGTCCTGCCGTTGCTGCGGCGGGCCAAGCAGCTCAACCCGGCCCTCAAGGTGATGGCGACGCCGTGGAGTCCGCCGGCCTGGATGAAGACCGGCGACTCGCTGGTCGGCGGCCGGCTCAAGGACGACCCCAAGGTGTACGACGCCTACGCGCGCTATCTGGTGAAGTTCGTGCAGGCGTACGCGAAGGCCGGCGTGCCGATCGACTTCATCTCCGTGCAGAACGAGCCGCAGAACCGCAAGCCGAACGCGTACCCGGGCACCGACGTGCCGGTCCGGCAGGAGGCCGCGGTCATCTCCGCACTCGGCCCGCTGCTGCACAAGGTCAGCCCGCGGACCAAGATCCTCGGCTACGACCACAACTGGACCACGCACCCCGGCGACATCGGCACCACTCCGCCCGGAGAGGACCCGGAGACCGACTACCCCTACAAGCTCCTGCAGACGTCGGCGGCCAAGTGGATCGCGGGTACGGCGATGCACTGTTACTCCGGCGATCCGTCCAAGCAGACCGCTCTGCACAACGCCTTCCCGTCGAAGGGGATCTGGTTCACCGAGTGCTCCGGTTCGCACGGGCCGAACGACACCCCGCCGCAGATCTTCCGCGGGACGCTCACCTGGCACGCGCGCACCCTCATGCTCGGCACCACGCGGAACTGGGCGAAGTCGGTGGTCAACTGGAACATCGCCCTCGACTCCACCGGCGGCCCGCACCTCGGTGGCTGCGACACCTGCACCGGCCTGGTCACGCTGCAGCCGGACGGGACGGTCACGACCGACGCCGAGTACTACACGATCGGTCACCTGTCGAAGTTCGTGAAGCCGGGTGCGGTCCGGATCGGGAGTACGTCGTACGGGACGACCGGGTGGAACGGGCAACTGATGTCCGCGGCCTTCCGGAACCCGGACGGCACGACGGCGCTCGTCGTCCACAACGAGAACGACGACCCGCGGCAGTTCGCGGTCGCCGTCGGAGATCGGACTTTCGAGTACGAACTCCCCGGTGGTTCGATCGCGACGTTCACCTGGGGGCGGGTGGCCGCCGACGTACCGCATCAGCTGACCGTCGCGAGTGCGACGACGAGCGTGAACGGCGCGGACGCCGGCCTGTTGACGGACCAGGACGGGTCGACGGTGTGGCAGAGCAAGGCCGCGCAGGCGCCGGGTCAGTGGGTGCAGACGGACCTGGGCAAGGCGCAGACGTTCCGCGAGGTCGCGCTCGACAGCGGCGGGAACGCCGGTGACTACGCGCGCGGCTACGAAGTTGCTGTCAGCAAGGATGGCGTCACGTGGCAGACCGTTGCCTCGGGCGCGTCCACGGGTCAGCTCACGACGGTCAAGGTCCGACCGACGCACGCGCGGTACGTGCGGGTCACGTCGACCGGGACCGCCGCCAACTGGTGGAGCCTCGCGGACCTGCGGATCTACCGCTGAGCCTCGATCCATCCCGCGACGGCCGCTGCGCGGTCGTTGCTAGCAGCAATGATTTGGAGACCGACGGGCAGGCCGTCAGCCGGAATCGGCAGGCTGACGGCCGGGTGCCTGGTGAGATTGGCGAGCCGGGTGTTCGTCAGCAGCTGTGAACGGACGGCGAGTCCGCCGTCCGTGGTGTCCGCCGCGGTGATCAGCGGGGCGGTGGTGAGGACGGTCGGCGTGAGGACGGCGTCGACCCGTCCGAGCAGGTCGGTGAGCTCGGCGGCGATCAGCGGGGCCTGCGTCTTTGCGCGGTTGTGGCGCTCAGGTGAGACCTGCGCCGCCTCACGGAGACGCTGTTGCACGTCTGGTTGGTACTGCGCAGTCGAGCGGCCGGCGTGGTTCGCCACCGCCTCTGGGCCTTGCAGGTCGGCCGTACTACTGAAGCTGTTGGACCAATCCGGCAGTTGTACGTCGATCAGGACCGCACCGGCCTTCGCGATCCGGCGCAGCGTGTCAGACCAGGCCGCGCCTACAGCTGGCGTGTACTTCAGGTACTCCGGGTTCGTGACGACGCCGATCCGGAGTGGTCTGGCTCCGGGGTCGAGCGGCGTGCCGGTGAGCGCCTCGATCGCGTAGACGGCGTCGGCGACTGTCCGGGTCAGGACGCCGACGTGGTCGAGGCTCTGCGCGAGTGGAAACACCCCGTCGGTCGACAGCGTCCCGTACGACGGTTTGAAGCCGACGACCCCGCAGAGCGCGGCCGGGATCCGGACCGACCCTGCGGTGTCCGTGCCGATCGCCAACGGGACCACACCGGCGGCGACTGCGGCCGCTGCGCCCGAACTGGATCCACCTGTCATGCGCGTGGGGTCGTGTGGATTGCGACAAGGACCGGTGCGGTTCGACGTACCCGTGCATCCGTAGGCGAACTCATGGCTGTGGCTGAGGCCGATCACGATCGCACCGGCGGTACGGAGTCGTCGTACGACGTCCGCGTCCTGGCGGGCCACCACTTCGTTCATCGACAGGGATCCACAGCGGTACGGCAGGCCGTCGACGGCGATGATCTCCTTGACCAGCACCGGCACACCAGCGAGCGGGCCGCGACGGTCGTGCTCGGCTGCCGCCTTCCGGGCACCCTCGACGTCCAGGTGGACGACGGCGTTCAGCGCGGCAGTCTCCTCCGCCCGCTGGAGTGCCTGCTCGACCAGCGCGATCGGCTCGGCCACACAAGCCCGGACATCTGCAGCGATCTGCTCCAACGACCTCACCCAGCCATCAGATCACGTCAACCGTTGAGCTCGCGTGCCCACAGCCAGGTCGCCGAACGATGGCTGACATGCAAGACATGTTTGATAAGCGCATTTCTAATAGATGAGGTTATTCAGAACCTTCAAAGAAGAGAGCAGAGAAACAACATAAATGGGGGTCATTCAGAGGCCCTGTGAAGCTTGGACATCAGGGACGGCGGCGGTCCGGGGTGAGGCGGGTACCAGCCAGGCACACTCAGCAGTCGGGTCGGTGAGGTTGTGTCCAGGCTTGAGCGCCCGTCGGGGTAGCGCACGGTCCGTGGTTGCGGAGTGGCCTGGGTCCGTTCGCGTCGGCTGCGGCCTGCACCATGCGTCTGCCGGCCGGCACCGACCCAGAGCAACATCGGGAGAGCCTGTATCGACGCCCGGCTTAGCCCCGCGCCCGGCGGCCGGCTTAGCCCCGCGCCCGGCTTAGCCCCGCGCCAACACGAACGGATATCCGTGTGGGTTGTGGGGTGGGTTCTCTCCTCTAATACCAGGGGAGAACCCACAACGGCGAGGGATATCCGGCTGTTGTGACGGGTGTGTGGGTCTGATCGGTCGCCGCTGCGCGGTAGCTGTGTTACCGCTGCGCGGTGGCTGTGTTGCCACGTTCGGTGGGTGAGCTGAGCCGATTTCGTGGGTTGGCCCATGAAATCGGGGGATGCGGACCCTGAATACGGGTGTGGAACCCCCGATATCAGTGGCAGACCTACGAATTTGGGTGGGCTACCCAGGAAATCGGGCCGGCGGTGGCCGGGGCGGGGTGGGCTGGTTGGGGTGGGCTGGTTGGGGTGGGCTGGTGGGGACGGGTTGTTGGGTCGTGGCGATTGGTTCGTGCCGGGATGTTCGAGTCGTGGATTATGTCGCGGACGGTGGGCGTGTCGTCGACCACGATCCACGACTCGATGGCCGATCGGCGAGATCTGGAGGTGTGGCCGGATCTGTCCAGGTGGCGGGATTCGTCTCGGTTGGGGAGGATCCGCACCCGGATACGGGACTGGACCGGCCCCAGCCTGCCTGGTGCGGGCTGTTCGGATGCCGTACGCGATGAACCCACGCAGACGACACAAGCACCGGATATCCGTTCGTGTGTGAGCTGCCGCGTCGGATGGTGGGCACGATCCTCGGACCAGACCGTGTTCAGCTGGCCGGCTAGCCGAGCTTGTCAGCTGAGCATTCACAGCGTCTGCACCCGGACCGCCACGCCATCACAATCGTCGTTCGGCAGGCGACTCACGACCTGGCCTCCACCGGAGCCGTGGATTGTGATGGCCTGGAGCCCCGCTCACTCGGTGACTGGTTTTCGGCTGCCGCGATCCCTGGCATGGTGTGAGTCGCTGCACTCTTCACACGCCGACCACCGACTGGCCGCACCCCCGCACCGAGCCCGCCAGGCACCCAGCCACTCTGTCCTTCTGCCCCTGTTCTTTCTTTCCTTGCTCTTCTTCTCTGGGGTTATGAATAACCCTCTAAATGTACTTATCAAACGTCCGCTCAGGTGGTGGGGAGGTCCAGGACGAGGGTGTTGCCTTCGGGGTGGAAGCCCAGTTTGTTGAGGTAGGGGGTGGAGTCGCGCATGCGGGGTGGGGCGAGGACCTGGTGGAAGCCCTTGTCGGTGAAGACATCGCTGCGGCGGTAGACGAATTCGCCGGGGGTGAAGTCGCGGTATTTCGGGAGAACGTAGTCGAGGTCGATCTGCGCTCGGCCTGCGCCGGCGTCATGCGCGAGAACCACGCCGACCGTGCGGTCACCGTGCTGGACCAGGAAGGCGTACGGGCTCCCGGCCGGCGTGAAGCCGGGGTTGAAGCGACTGATGTCCTTCTGGTGCCGGGTGAGGACGTGACCCAGGTACGCGTCGGTGTCGTTGACCTGCAGAACGTCGTACTCGGCCTCGTCATGGCGATGCCGCAGCAGGCGCCAGAGGTGTACGACGTTGATGACGGCCAGGACGGCGTTCATCCCGACCATCGGCCAGACCCCGATCGCGAGGTTGAAGCCGACCAGGATCACGCAGCCGATCAGATTCAGCAGCCGCAACCGCAGGATCCGCGTCTGCAGCAACGAAACCACAACCAGCGCAGACCCACCCCACCCGATAACACTCCACGCAACGTCCACAGCGCGAGACTAGACCAGCCGATCCGCTGGACTACCGCTGTCACGCAGAGGTTGTGATCCAGCCGCCGCCGGAGGTCTAGCGGGTGGACCACCAGTTCAGGAGTTCCTCACGGGCGCGCTCCTCGCCCAGCGGACCTTCGTCGAGGCGGAGGTTCATCAGGAACTTGTAGGCCTCGCCGACCTCGCGGCCCGCCGGGATACCGAGGATCTCCATGATCTGGTTGCCGTCGAGGTCCGGACGGAGGGCGTCGAGCTCCTCCTGTTCGCGGAGGCGGGCGATCCGCTCCTCGAGGTCGTCGTACGCGGCCCGGAGCGCATCGGCCTTGCGACGGTTCCGGGTCGTGCAGTCGGCGCGGGTGAGGACGTGCAGCCGATCGAGCTGATCACCGGCGTCGCGGACATAACGCCGTACGGCGGAGTCGGTCCACTCACCGTCGCCGTACCCGTGGAAGCGCAGATGGAGCTCGATCAGCTTGCTGACCTGCTCGATCTGCTCGTTGCTGAACCGCAGCGCCTTCATCCGCTTCCGGGCGAGCTTCGCCCCGACCACGTCGTGGTGATGGAACGTCACCTTCCGCTCACCCTCGAACTTCCGGGTCTTCGGTTTGCCGATGTCATGGATCAATGCGGCGAACCGAACGACGAAGTCCGGCGTCGGAACAGGCAGACGGGATTCGAGCGCGATGGCCTGGTCGAGGACGGTGAGCGAGTGCTGGTACACATCCTTGTGCCGGTGGTGCTCGTCCTCGGCCTCCAGCAGCGCCGGCAGCTCCGGCAGTACGTGTTTGGCGAGCCCGGTCGACACGAGCAGGTCGAGGCCGACGCGCGGGTGGTCGGCGTCGATGAGCTTGATCAGCTCGTCGCGGACCCGCTCGGCCGACACGATCGTGATCCGGTCGGCCATCGCGGTCATCGCGGCGACGACCGCGGGATCCGGCGTGAACGCGAGCTGCGCGGCGAACCGGGCCGCCCGCATCATCCGCAGCGGATCGTCGGAGAACGAGTCCTCCGGGGTGCCCGGCGTCCGGATCCGCCGGTTCGCGACGTCCTCGATCCCGCCGTACGGGTCGACGAACTCGTGCGCCGGCAGCCGGACCGCCATCGCGTTCATGGCGAAATCGCGCCTGGCCAGGTCGCCCTCGAGGCTGTCGCCGTACGAGACCTCCGGTTTGCGCGAGGTGGGATCGTAGGACTCCGACCTGTACGTCGTGATCTCCAGAACCCAGTCGCCTTTACGACAACCGATGGTGCCGAAAGCCTTGCCGATGTCCCAGACGTGGTCCGCCCAGCCGGCCAGCAACCGCTCGACCACGTCCGGCCGGGCCGACGTCGCGAAGTCGAGATCCTTGCTCCCCCGGCCGAGGAGAATGTCGCGGACAGGACCACCGACCAGGGCGATCTCGTGCCCGGCATCCGCGAACCTGGAACCGAGTTCGTCGACCACGGGGGCGATCCGCAGCAATGACTGAACCGCGCGGCGATGGACCGCGGACAGGGATCCGGCGGAGGCTGACTGGTCGGCAAAGGGTGACACGGGGAACTAGGTTACGGTGACGGCGTGTTCAGACGGGCAGTGAGGCTCACCGCGGTCGTTGGCGCGGGCCTACTGATTGCTGCGTCGGCAGCGACTCTCGGCTCCCCGCCGGCGGATGCGACGCCGACCGACGACCCGGTCGTCCAGGTGTCGATCGACTCGTTCGGCCCGATCGCGCCGAAGGTCGGCGACGCGGTGACGATCAAGGGCACCATCCGCAACACCAGCCAGGTGACCTTCGGGAAGCCGCAGGCGCTCGCGTGTATCGCCCGGAACCGGCTGTCCACGAGCGCACAGATCGCCGCGGTCGCGACCGAGCAGGACGTCCCGATGAACGACCGGGACAGCTGCACGCGGTTGACCACGGCGGACACCGGCACCTACCAGGAGCTCGGCGACTCCCTCGCGCCCGAGGCAACGATCCCCTTCAGCCTCACCATCCCGTGGAAGGAATGGCGCGTCGGCGGTCAGACCGGCGTCTACGTCGTCGGCGTCCAGTTCCGCGGCCAGCCTCCGCAGCAGGACCGGATCACCGCCGGCCGCGCCCGCACGTTGATGCCGGTCCAGGGCACCCAACCGCTGACCCGCAAGGTGAACACCGCGCTGGTGATCCCGCTGCGGCACCGGCCGACTCTGCTCGGTGGCAAGAAGTTCACCAACGAGTCGTTGGCCGAGTCGATGGCCCCGACCGGCGACCTCGGCAAACTGCTGGCCCTCGGCAACACCCGGAAGGTCACCTGGCTGGTCGATCCGGCGATGCTGGACGAGGCCCGCAAGATGGCCGATGGCTACGAGGTCGGCGAAGGCCCGAAGACGACGCCCGGCACGGGTCAGCAAGTCGTTGCCGCGTGGCTGAAGAAGTTCGACGAGAGCCGCACCCACGGCAACCAGGTCGTCCTGCTCCCGTACGGCGATCCCGACATCGCCGGCCTCTGGGACGCGGGCGACCCGCTGAAGGAGCTGGTCTGGGACGCGCGCAAGCGAACCGAGGCGTTCAACCTGGCGCCTGGTTTCACCAACGGGCTGTGGCTCGAGAACGGCGCCGCCGCCAGCCGCTACCTCGCCGCAGCCTCGAGCGGGTACTCCGTACGCCCCGACGACCTCAACCTGGTCAGCAGCGCCTCCTGGCCGGCCGCCGTTCGCCCGTCCCTGACGGGGACCTCGCCGGTGTACGAGATCCAGACGCCGGAAGGCCCGCGGACCTCTGTCCGCACCGTCGTGGCCGATGCCGCGCTGACGTCCGGCGGACCGGACGCCGACACCGACCAGAACCCACTTCAGGTCCGGCAGCGATTCGCGGCCGAGACCGCACTGATTGCCTCGAGCACCAAGGGAACGGCGTCGGTCGTCGTCGCGCCGCCGCGAGGCTGGGACTCCACCGGCCGTGCGACCGCCGCCCTCGCCGCGGACCTGTCGCTGCCGTGGATCACCACCGACACCGTGGCCCAGGTGGCGCCGATCACCGCCAAGGCACCGCTGATCAAGGCGCCGACGGAGCCGCGGACGAACTCGAGCATGATCCCTGGCCAGCTCGACGGCCTGAAGCAGCTCAACGACGCGACGACCACCCTGTCGAACCTGCTGGTCGACCCGGCCGAGGACCTGCCGGAGATCATCCCGCAGGCGATGCTCCGGACCGCGTCGACGAGCTGGAGCGGATTCCCCGAGGAGGCCCAACGCTTCGCCGCGGTCGAACTCGGCTCGGTGAACGTGCAGCTGGGCAAGGTGCACCTGGTCAACAGCGTGGTGAACGGCGAGCGCAAGGAGATCAAGGTCAACCTGGCCGGCAGCAAGGGCACGTTCCCGCTGACGATCGCCAACGACACCGACTGGTCGATCCGGGTCGCGATCGACGTCTCGCCGATCAACCGGACCGACCTGCGGATCCAGGCGCCACAGACCAGGATCGTGGCGGCGAAGACGAAGTACACGCCGCGGATCGTCGCGAGCGCCGAGCAGAACGGCGTGATCCGGGCCAACGCCCAGGTGGTCACCGCCACCGGCCGCTCGGTCGGCAAGTCCGAGGAACTGCTGATCCAGGCGACCCAGTACGGCAGCGTCGGCTGGGTCCTCGTCGGTGCCGCCTGCGCCCTGCTCTTCGGTACGTCGTTCGTCCGCATCTTCCGGCGGATCCGCAACGAACGGCGCAACCCGACCGATCCCGGCGCAGCCGCGGCTGCGGCCGAGGTGGCCGACCCGCTGCACCCCGAGCCGTTGGAACCGCCGCTGGATCCCCCGTCCGCCGGTGTGCCGGCCAGTGAGGCCCTGAAAGAAGGAGTCGGTTCGAAGGATGGCTGACCGCACCCTGCGATCCGCGGGGGTGATGGCAGCCGGAACCGTGCTGTCCCGCCTGCTCGGATTCGTCCGGATCGCCCTGCTCGCTGCCGCCATCGGCACCGCGCTGCGCGGCGACATCTTCACCGCCGCGAACACGATCCCGAACAGCCTCTACATCCTGCTGGCCGGCGGGGTGTTCAACACCGTACTGGTCCCGCAACTGGTCCGCGCGATCAAGAACCACGACGACGGCGGCCAGGACTTCACCAACCGGATCCTCACCTTCGGCTTCGTCGTACTGGCTGTCGTCACGGTGGCGTGCGTCCTGTTCGCGCCGGCGATCGCCGAGCTCTACCTGCCGAAGGAGCTGCACGATCCGTCGCGGGTCTCCGAGCGGGCGTCGATGGTGATGTTCGTCCGGCTCTGCCTGCCGCAGATCTTCTTCTACGGCGCGTTCGTGCTGGTCGGCCAGGTGCTGAACGCGCGGCGCCGGTTCGGCCCGATGATGTGGGCGCCGATCGCGAACAACATCGTCGCCTGCGGGTCGATCGTGATCTTCCTGCTCATCTACCGGGTCGGCGACACCCCGCCGACCTACAGCCACGGCGAGGAGTTGCTGCTCGGACTCGGCCACACGATCGGCATCGCCGTACAACTGCTGGTGCTGTTGCCGTACCTGAAGGCCAGCGGGCACACGTACAGGCCGAAGTTCGGGCTGCGTGGTACCGGTCTAGGGCATACGGCCCGTTTGGGCATCTGGACCGTGTTGTTCGTCGCAGTGAACCAGGTGACGCTCGTCGTGGTCACCCAGCTCGCGATCGCCGGTAGCGCCTCCGACGACCCGGGGGCGAAGGCCGGTCTGTTCGCGTACAGCACCGCGATGCTGATCATTCTGGTGCCGCACGGCATCGTCACGGTCTCGCTGGCCACTGCGGCGTTGCCGCAGATGTCGGCGTTGGCTGCCGAAGGCAACGTCACCGAGGTCGGGCGACTGTCGGCGCGGTCGATCCGGCAGACGCTCGCGATCGTCGTCCCGGCGGCGGCCGCGATGATCGCGTTCGCGTATCCGATCGTGACGGTGATCGCCGGCTACGGCTCCGGTAAGAACAACCTGACGCTGATGTCGTACACGCTGATGACGCTGGCGCTGGGGATCGTGCCGTTCACCATTCAGTACTTCCAGCTGCGGACGTTCTACGCCTTCGAGGACACGCGAACGCCGTTCTTCATGCAGTGCATCATCGCGGCCACCAACATCGTGGCGGCCGTGGTCGGGGTGCGGGTGCTGCTGGATGCGGAGCACCTGCGGTTCAGCGGTGTCGTCCTGGGTGCGGCGTACTCGCTGACGTACCTGGTCGCCGTACTGATCTCCCGGCCGGTGCTGCGGCGGAAGGTTCCGCACGTGCCCGGCGCCGGGATCGGGCTCCCGCTGCTGGCGATGGTGATCGCCGCCGTCCTCGGCGTGGCCGCCGGCCGCGTCGTCCTGTGGGTGGTCGACCTGGTCATCGACTGGTCCGGACCAGTCGGGGCAATCGTCCAGTTGGCCATCGCAGCGGCGGTCATGCTGCCCGTGTACGCCGCTGTCGCCCGGGTGCTGCGGATCCACGAGGTGAACGACGTGGTGTCCGTGATCACATCCAAACTGCCCGGCCGCCGCTGATCTCACCGCTTGTGCGCTTGTGGACCACTACCTGATGGAGCAGGGCACTAGCATGGGGGCTGCTTACGGACTCCCGCCGACAGGGTCCGGGGTGCCAGACGCAGGCCGACCAGTGCATCGAGGAGGGCGAGAGACACCGTGTCGAACCAGACCGTCAGTCCTGGTGCCCTGCTTGCCGGCCGCTACCGGATCGCCGAGTTACTCGCGGAGATCGACGGTGCGCGGGTGTGGCGAGCAGTGGACGAGGTGCTCAGCCGGGCAGTCGTCGTGGATGTCCTGCCGGTCGGCGATCCGCGAACCAACCTTCTCTTCGACGCGGCCCGGCGAGCCGCCGCGGCCGCTGACCCGCGCTTCCTGCGGGTGCTGGACTGCGACATGCACGACGGAGTCACCTACTGCGTCCGCGAGTGGGCCGGGGGTCGTCCGCTCGAGCGGATGCTCAGCGCCGGTCCGCTGACCGGACAGCAGGCAGGCTGGCTGGCCCGCGAGGTCTCCGAAGCACTCGAGAACCTGCACCGCACCGGCCTCGCGCACGGCGCGATCAGCCCGACGACCGTCGTCGTCACGGATGCGGGCGCCATCAAGGTCGTCGGCCTGGCGACCGAGGCGGCGCTCCGCTCGTTCGGCCCGGGTACGCCGGAGGGGGACGTGCTCGCACTGGGCGAGCTGCTCTACGCCTCACTCACTGGCCGCTGGCCTGGCCCGGCGCCGGCCTGGGGTCTGCAGCCCGCGCCCGTCGAGCACGGCCGGCTCCTCAGCCCACGGCAGGTGCGAGCCGGCGTACCGCGGTCGCTGGACGACATCACCGACCGCCTGCTGGCCGACCCGCCGCGGCACCACGCGCCTCCGATCACCAGCGCGGCCGGCCTGTCCGCGGCGCTGTCCGGAATCGTCGGCAGCTCGCACGAACCGCCGAACCAGATGGACGAGACGGTCCAGGTCGCCCGGCAGAACGGCAGCATCGACGACGCGACCCAGGTCGCGCAGGAGTTGCCGCCCGCGCTCGACCCGACGCCACCGGCCTACCAGTCGGAGAACGGTCACTCGGCGTACCAGACTGCGGCCGAGACTCGACCGGTGCGGCGCCAAACGCCCCCGCCGTCGAACGGGAAGGGCGGCGGCCGCCGCCGCGACGAGCCGAAGCCGAAGGGATCCTGGGGTGGCCGGATCCTGATCCTGCTCGCCATCCTGGCGCTGCTGTCCGTGGTCGCGATGGCGCAGTTCCTGCTCAAGGGCGGGCTGGGCAACAACAGCAACGACGGGTCCGGCGACAAAACCACGAGCGCCCCGCCGTCGACCAGCAACACCCCGTCGGCGACCGGTGGTCCGGCCAAGATCGTGGGCGCCAAGGACTTCGACCCGGAGCCGGCCGGTAACGGCGAGGAGCACCCCGAAGAGGTCAAGAACTCCTACGACGGCGACCCCAGCACGGCGTGGACGACGCAGTCCTACAAGAACAAGCCGAATCTGGGCGGTCAGAAGCCGGGCGTCGGCATCATCTACGACCTGGGCGCGCCGACCGCGGTGTCGAGCGTCGCGGTCGCGGTCGAGGGCGACAAGACGAGCCTGCAACTGATGGTCCCGAAGGGTGACACCAGTACCTCGCCGACGACCGTAGCGGGTTGGACCCCGATTGCCACCCAAGCGGACCAACCCGAGGGTACGGTGACCCTGAAGCCTTCGGCGCCGACCTCAACGAGATACGTGCTGGTCTGGCTGACCAAGCTGCCGAAGGATGGCAGCGGTTACCGGGGCAAAATCTCGGAGGTCACGATCCAGAAATGACGGCTCACCTGGACTCGGGCCCGAATCCGGCCCAGCCGGAGGTCCCCCGGATCGGCACGGCCCAACCGGTCGCGCAATCGGTCGGACAGCCGGTCGCGCCACCGGTCGCCCCAGCGGTCGCACAACCCGCCGCGTCGAGCGGTCCGACGAGCTATGACCAGCTGGACGACCACGAGCTGCTCCGGCTGCACGTGGCCGGCAACCCCGATGCGTTCGGGTTCCTGGTCAAGCGGCACCGGGACCGGATGTGGGCGGTCGCGATCCGGACGCTCGGCGAGCCCGAGGAGGCGGCCGACGCGCTGCAGGAGGCATTCATCTCGGCGTTCCGTCGGGCGGACTCGTTCCGCGGTGACGCGAAGGTGACCACCTGGCTGCACCGGATCGTCGTGAACGCGTGCCTGGACCGGATCCGCCGGCGCCAGGTGCGTGCCGCCGATCCGCTGCCGGAGGACGAGGACCGTGCGGCCGAGCTGGCCGGCCCGGCCGAGGAGGATCCGGCCGAGGTGCGCGAACGGCGCATCGACGTACTGAACGCCTTGAAGCAGATCAACCCGGACCAGCGCAGCGCGCTGGTCCTGGTCGACATGGAGGGGTACTCGATCGAGGAGGCGGCCGCGATCCTCGACTGCGCCCCCGGCACGGTCAAGTCCCGCTGTGCCCGCGGCCGGGCCCGGCTGCTGCCGCTGCTCAAGCACTGGCAGACGACCCGGGCCGGCGCCGCCGACGGACCGGCCAAGCCCGGCGAATCGACGGGAACCGAATGACCGGGCCCGCCGTCGAAGCGAAGTCGCCGAGTCCCGGCTCGCCCCGTTCCGGGTCCCGGCGAGACCTTCATGCCTCGACCCGGAGCATTCCGATGACCACACCGCGCGCCTGCCTGCGCACGTCCCGCGAGGGGGCGACGTTCCGATGACCGATTCCGGTCTGCCGACCAGTGAGCACCTCGAACACCTCGACACCGACACCATCGCCGACCTGATCGAGAACCTGCTGCCCGCGCCCGAGGCACACCGCGCTCGTGAACATGTGAAGGCCTGTCCGGAGTGCCAGCAGACGTACGACGCGCTCGTCGAGCTGTCCGAGGATCTCGCCGAGGAGGGCCGGACGGACATCCCGATGCCGACCGCCGTCGCCGAGCACCTCGACGCCGTCATCGTGTCGGAGTCCGTGCTGCGCGCCTCGACCGTCGGTGTCCACTCGCTGGCCCAGATCCGCGAGGAGCCCCGCCGCCACCTGCCCAAGCTGCTCGGCGCGGCAGCGGCCGTCCTCGTGGTCGCCGCGATCGGCGTCGGCGTGGTCCTGGCCACCAAGGACCAGGCCGGCGAGAGCGCCGCCAACGCGAATCCGACCTCGGTTCCGACCGGCGCGGTGGTCACGATGACCACCAAGGACGTAGGGCCGGACGCGCAGGCCTGGCTGGAGCACAACTCAGACCCGATCCTGAACGCGCCCGCGGCCGAGATCGCCTGTGCCCGGGTCTTCGCCTCCGGCCGGCCGAATCCGCAGCTCCAGCTGGTGCAGCCGGTGAAGCTGGACGGCAAGCGCGCCACGCTGATCGGATTGCAGGGAGGTTCGCCGCGTGACATCCAGCTGTTCGCGGTCACCGGATGTAGCGATGGCGGCGTCGCGACGCCGTTCTACGACACGACGGTGACACTGCGCAGTCGCTGAGGCGCCCATGCGGTGGAGAGGCCTCGCAGTAGGTACCGTATTCGTACGGCCCCTCCCCACCGCCCTCAGCAGGGGAATGCCAGGCCTCTAGGATCCGTTGACTACGACGTATCACAGTCTCGACGACAGAGGAACGCCTGCATGAGCGACTCGGTAGTTCGTAACGTCATCATCATCGGCTCCGGCCCGTCCGGTTACACGGCCGCCGTGTACGCCGCGCGCGCCCAGCTGGAACCGCTCGTCTTCGAGGGTTCGGTGACGGCCGGTGGCGCGCTGATGAACACCACGGACGTCGAGAACTTCCCGGGCTTCTCCCAGGGCATCATGGGCCCCGCGCTGATGGACGAGATGCGCACCCAGGCCGAGCGCTTCGGCGCCGAGCTGGTCCCGGATGACATCGTCGAGGTCGACCTGACCGGCGACATCAGGGTCGTCACCGACTCCGCGGGCACGCAGCACCGGGCCAGGACCGTCATCCTCGCGATGGGGTCGGGCTACCGCAAGCTGGGTCTGGAGCAGGAGGCCAAGCTGTCCGGCCACGGTGTCTCGTGGTGTGCGACCTGTGACGGATTCTTCTTCCGCGAGCACGACATCGCCGTGGTCGGCGGTGGCGACTCCGCGATCGAGGAGGCCACGTTCCTGACCAAGTTCGGCAAGAAGGTGACGCTGGTGCACCGCCGCGGCGAGCTGCGCGCGTCGAAGATCATGGCCGAGCGGGCGTTCGCGAACGAGAAGATCGACTTCGCCTGGAACTCCGAGGTCGCCGAGATCCACGGTGGCGACAAGCTGACCGGCGTCACCCTGCGGGACACCGCGACCGGTGAGACGCGGGAGCTGCCGGTGACCGGCCTGTTCATCGCGATCGGGCACGACCCGCGGTCGGAGTTGGTCAAGGGTCAGGTCACCTTGGACGAGGAGGGTTACGTCATCGTCAAGGCGGGCACCACCGAGACGAACCTGCCCGGCGTGTTCGCGGCCGGCGACCTGGTGGACCACACCTACCGGCAGGCGATCACCGCGGCCGGCACGGGCTGCGCGGCGGCGCTGGACGCCGAGCGCTTCCTGGCCAACCTGGAGCACTCCTCCGCCACCGCGGCCGCCGAGCCCGTCACCGTCTGAACCGCTTCAACCCGACCTCACCATCACTGAAGGAGATACGCCCGTGGGCGAGAAGATGAACGCCGTCACCGACGCCGAGTTCGACCAGACCGTGCTGAAGAGCGACAAGCCGGTCCTCGTCGACTTCTGGGCCGAGTGGTGCGGGCCGTGCCGCCAGGTGTCCCCGATCCTGGAGGAGCTGGCGCAGGACCACAGCGACAAGCTGACCTTCCTGAAGATGAACGTGGACGAGAACCCGGTCACCCCGAGCAACTACCGCGTTACGGGTATCCCTACGATCAACGTCTACGTGAACGGTGAGCTGGCCAAGTCGATCGTCGGCGCCAAGCCGAAGGCGGCGCTGCTGAAGGAGCTCGCGGACTTCACGTCCTGATCTGCATTCCGCCACCGCAAGGAGCACAGTCAGTAATGGAAGGTCCTCACGGCGTGTACCGGATCGGCGACAGTGGCGAAGCTGTCGCCGAGATCATCGGAAAGCTTCAGCGGCTCGGGTTGCTGACCGGCGGTCATGACGTCTACGACGAAATGACCGCACACGCCGTGCGGGGGTTCCAGCAGCAACGCGGACTGATGGTCGACGGAGTCGTCGGCCCACAGACGTACCGGGCGATCGACGACGCACGCTGGGCGCTGGGCGACCGGCTGCTCACGTACGTCGTCTCGCACCCGCTGACCGGTGACGACGTGCTCGCCCTGCAGGCGAAGCTGCAGGAGCTCGGGTTCGCGGTCGCCCGGATCGACGGGATCTTCGGGCCGGACACCCAGCGCGCGGTGACCGACTTCCAGCGGAACATGGGCCTTCCGGGCGATGGCACGTGCGGTCCCTCGACGTTCAAGGCACTGCAGCGGATCCGCCCGATGGCGACCGGTGGCCGGCCGGACGCGTTGCGTGCGTCGGAGGCCGTGCGGGCCGCTGGGCCGCGACTCTCCGGCAAGACCGTGGTGATCGACCCCGGCCACGGTGGCTTCGACTACGGCTGGGAAGGCTTCGGGCTCCGCGAGTCCGACGTCGCGTACGACCTGGCGGCCCGGATCGAGGGTCGGCTCGGTGCTACCGGCGTACGGGCGTATTTGTCCCGTGGGCGCGATCAGGGGCCGGACGAGCTGGCGCGGGCCGCATTCGCGAACGAGACGGACGCGAACCTGTGTGTCTCGCTGCACACCGACGGCTCGATGAACCCGGAGGCTCAGGGCGTCGCGACGTACTTCTACGGCAACGACCTGCACGGCGCCTCGTCAAGCGTCGGTGAGCAGTTCGCCGGTCTGGTGCAGCGCGAGATCGTCGCGCGGACCGACCTGCTGAACTGCCGGACGCACGCCAAGACCTGGGACCTGCTGCGGCGGACCAAGATGCCCGCGGTCCGGCTCGAGATCGGCTACGTCACCAATCCGCACGACTCCGCCCGCCTGGCCGACCCGGCCTTCCGGGACGTGATCGCGGAGGCGATCGTCGTCGCGATCCAGCGTGTGTACCTGCCGCCGGAGCAAGACGCAGCGACTGGCATGCTCCGCTTCGGGCAACTGACCGTCTAGTAGGCGGGCAGTGTGATGGCTCGCGCGGCCTCGTGGATCGGGCGGGTCACTTTGGCGATCATCGCGTCCTTGCCGGGCAGCTTCGGCATGACCCGGAGCATCATCGCGCCGAGCCAACTTTGCAACGCGCTCTTCGACACCATCCGGCCCAGGTTGTCCCGGCCGAGCTCGAGGTTGCGCTCGACGTACGGGCGCATCAGCCGTTCGTACGTCGAGAACGCAGTCCGATGATCTGATCCCGCCAGCTCGCCGGCCAGCACATACGCACCGACCAGAGCGAGACTCGTGCCTTGGCCGGATGCGAACGACGGACAGTACGCCGCATCGCCGACCAGACTCACCCGACCGGTCGAGTACGACGGGAGCCGGACCTGGCTGACCGTGTCGAAGTAGAAGTCGTCGGCCCGAACGACCTCGTCGAGCAGCCGATCGGTCTCCCACCCGGCGCCGCGGAAGGTGGTGTCGAGGATCTTCTTCTGCTGGTCGGGATCGCGCCGGTCGTAGCTGACGTTCGGCGCGGTGAAGAGGAACAGCGCCTTCGCGTCGTCGGTCCGGGCGGTGCTGTAGAGGTTCACGGTCCGCCCGGGGACCGAGTAGATGAGCTCCCACCGGTCGAGCCCGAGGTGGTTGGGCACCGTCCCGATCGACACGATGTGGCCGAGGTCGTCGAGCTCCTGCGTCCCGAAGGCCAACTCCCGGACTGCGGAGTGCAAACCGTCCGCACCGATCACCAGGTCGAACGTCCGCGGCTCGGCGTGCTGGAAGGTGGCGGTCCCGCTCTCCTGGTCGATGCCGGTGATCGTGTCTCCGAAGACGTAGTCGACGTCGGCGCGGGTTTCGTCGTACAGGATCTGGCTGAGGTCGCCGCGCATCACCTCGAGGTCGGCCTCGCCGCGGCCCATGAAGAGATCGGCCGGGACGCTGACGAGTCGCTTGCCGGCGCCGTTGACGAACGACATGAACCGCATGTCGGTCTCGAGGCCCTCGAGTCTGTCCTTCAGGCCCATCCGTTCCACCACGTCGATCGCCGCGCCCCGGATGTCGACCTTGTAGCCGCCGGGCCGCAGCGCCGGCGCCCGCTCGACCACGGTGACGGCGAGGCCATGCCGATGCAGCCACCAGGCCAGCGCGGGGCCGGCGATACTCGCACCCACGATCAGTACCCGTCTCATGGTCCGAGCGGACCACGCCCGACCTTTCATGGATCTGACGCGCTACTCCTTCTCGAGGGCGAGGTTCGGAAGGAGGCGATCGAGGCTGCGTGGCAGCCACCAGGCCCGATCGCCGAACAGGCGCAGGACCGCGGGGACAATCACGCAGCGGATCACCAAGGCATCCAGCAACACCGCGGTCGCCAGGCCGAGTCCGAACTCCTTCAGCATCCGATCCGGACTGAGCAGGAAGGCGCCGAAGACCACGATCATGATCGCGGCCGCCGCGGTGATCACGCTGCCCGTGTTCGCCAGTCCTTCCCGCACTGCGGCTCGCGCGTCCTTCGTACGACGCCACTCCTCATGGATCCGGGAGACCAGGAAGACCTCGTAGTCCATCGACAACCCGAACACGATCGCGAAGATCATCACCGGCACGAACGCCTCGATCGGTCCGGACTGCGCCCCGAACCAGCCCTGCTGGAACACCAGCGTCATCACCCCGAGCGAGGCTGCGATGCTGAGCAGGTTGAGCACGGCTGCCTTCAACGGGATCAGCAGGGACCGGAACACTGCCATCAGCAGCAGCGCCGACAGACCCACCACCACCAGGATGAAGATCGGCAGCCGCTTGCTCACCGCCGAGGCATAGTCGTCCGCCGCGGCGGTCGAACCACCGACCAGGTACGTCGCCTTCGTCTGCGACCCGAGTGCCGGCAGGGTCGTGTCGCGTAGCCGGTTCACGAGCTCGCTGGTGGCGGCGTCCTGCGGCGCCGACTTCGGGAACGCCAAGAGGGTCGCGATCTTGCCGTCCGGCGACAGCTGCGGCGGAGTGACGCCGGCGATGCCCGGATCAGCGGTGAGCGCCGGAACGAGAGCGTTCGCCGCCGCCTGGTCTCCTTCGGACACGATCACGAGCGGACCGTTGAAGCCTGCCCCGAATCCGTCCGCGAGTAGGTCGTAGGCCTTCCGACTCGTCTTGGCCGGGTCGTCCGTCCCGGCGTCCGCGAACCCGAGCCGCATGTCCTTCGCCGGTAGCGACAACGCGATCAGGGCGACCACCCCGAGCACCAACGGCACCCACGGTCCGCGCTGCACCAGACTCGCCAGCTTCCGCCAACCCTCTCCCGGCGTACGACGCTTCTTCGCGGCATGCTTGCGGACACTCCGCTCGATCCGTCGACCGAACAGCGTCAACAGCGCCGGCAACAACGTCACCGCGGCCAGCATCGTCGTCAGCACGGTCAGCGTGACCCCGAGCGCAACGCCTTGCAGGGAACCAAGTCCGAGCGCGAGCAGACCGAGGAGCGCGATCACCACTGTGCAGCCCGCGAACAACACCGAGCGCCCGGCCGTATCCAAGGCCTTCATCGATGCGCTGGTGCGATCGGCGCCGTCCTTCAGCAGCTCATAGCGATACCGCGAGAAGATCAGCAGGGCGTAGTCCACTCCGACACCGAGCCCGACCAACGTCATCACCGGCACTGTGTACGACGGCACCGTGAAGAAGTGCGACGCGAGCACGAGCAGGCCGATCGTGCTGCCCACCGCGAAGACCGCGGTCAGCAGCGGAAGCGTTGCCGCAAGCAACGATCCGAACAGGAGCACGAGGATCACCAACGCGGCCAGGATCCCGGCGCCCTCGGCCGCGCCACCCGGTGCCTGCTGCGCGGATCGGGCCAGGTCTCCGCCCACCTCGACCTGCAGACCGTCCCGCTGGAATTGCTGGGCTTTGTCGATGATCGCCACGACATCCGTGCTCGGCACATCCACAGTGGCGACATCGAGGCTCACCTCCGAGTACGCCGTACGCCCATCAGGTGCGAGTGATCCGGGCGCGGTGAACGGGTCCGCGACCGCGGCGACGTGCGGGAGGGCGCGAACCGCGGCGAGCATCGAGAGGACCCGTGGCTTCGCGGACGCGAGTCCGCCGTCGGCCCGGAGCACGATCTGCACCGAGGCGGTTTCGCCTCGCGGTTGGTGCGCTGTCAGGGCGTCACTGACTCGCTGGGAGTCCGTCCCCGGGAGCGAGTTGTCGTTCTTGTAGTTGTTGCCGATCAGCACCGAGGCCGCGGTCACGGCCACGAGGGCGACGACCCAGAGCACCAACGCCAGGCCGGCGTGACGCATCGACCAGCCGGATACGCGGTGCAGCAGCCCGGCTCGCGCACCCGTGTCCTTCCCGGGCGGTCGTCGTACGGGGGTCTCTACAGGCATTGCGGCTCCTCACACCTTTATACGTAGTTCCGCTACATGTCGTCTCTCGACGGTAGCAGTTGTATGAGTAGACTGGCTACATGAAGGCTGATGCGCTGCGTGGGCACCTGGACCCGATGATCCTGGCCGTCGTCGAGCACCAGCCGCTGCACGGCTACGCGATCATGGAGGCGCTGCTCGAGCGCAGTGGTGGCGAGCTCGACCTGCCGACCGGCACGCTGTACCCGGCGCTGCGGCGACTCGAGCGGGCCGGCTACCTGGCCAGCGAGTGGAGCACGGTCGGTGGGCGCAAGCGCCGGACGTACGAGCTCACCTCGGCCGGTCAGACGATGCTTGCCTCGGGCAAGCGGGAGTGGGTGACGTTCCGGGCCGTCGTCGAAGGCGTGCTACGCCCGGGCGAGGCGTAGGCCGCGCACGGACTGCAGGCCAACCAAGAGCAGCGGCAGCACGACGAAGGCGGTGACCACGCCGTACCCGGCCAGCATCTCGCCCGGGCGCTCGCTCGTGGCTGCCATAGCGACGCCGATCACACTGATCACGACCGCGCTGGCGAGTCCGAGGTGCGCGGTCGCTCGGCCGACGCGCTCCCGGACGGCCGGGTAGCGCATGCCGGTGCTGGTAGCGATGAGGACGAGGACGGCCCCGGCGGCCGCGGTCATGCCTACTATCTCGACCAACGTGTTCAGGATTGTGTTCAGCGAGTTCGACGGGTCGACGTCGCGATTCCAGCTCCAGATGCCGTCCTGCCAGACGATCGGCTGGATCATCAGCACCATGAACAGCAGCACCGCCGTACGCCGGCTCTGGCTGATCGCGAGCTCCGTCCGGTAGCCAGGGACCACGTCGGCGAGGTCACCGAAGTCGGCAATGGCCGCACGCTCCGCCGCCTCTCGATCGAGCCCGTCGGCCTCGAACGCTTCGATCGCGTCGGTCAGGTGGTCGCGCGCTTCCGCCAGCAGATCGGCCTTGGGGCGCCGCGGGCCGCCGAGCGACCTGCTCATGGCGGCCAGGTACTCGTCGACCGGTGTGCGGGTGCTGACGCGGGTAGGCACGTCATCAGTATGGAGATTCACCTGCCCGCTCACGTCCGGGGTCCCACTGACTCTCCCCTGAGCTTCTTTCCACGGGCAACTGCCCGGCGTCGCCGTACGACGAAGAACCCGACGTAGGAGGCCACGACAATCACGAAGCCGACCTTCTCGACGATCGGAGTCGCGCCCTCGGGCCAGAGCCGGCCATCGAGGTAGTGCTCGATGTAGCCGGCCGCGTACGGCGTCTCGCCGCCACGCCGGCGGAAGTACTTCTCGGTGGCGGTGACCGGGCAGCCGAAGTCGACCAGGACGATCACGACGTTCCACGCGACGATGCCGAGATGGACCCAGATCAGCTTCGCCCAGCGCCAGGCGAGGAATCCGCCGATCAGGAAGAACAGCAGCAGGGCGCCGTGCAGGACCATCACGACATCGGCCAGCAGGCGCCAGATCATGATGCTGCGGTCAGTCGCTCGCGTCGCGCTGCATGCCGTCCCGGACCGTGACCGGCGCGGGCTCCGGCCGGATAGCGCCCATCAGCCGCTCGACCGCGGCCTCCATCTCGCTGCGCCAGGTGATCGCGGAGCGCAGGTCGAGCCGGAGCCGAGGATTGCGCGGGTGTTCGCGGACGACCCCGAAGCCGACGGCCTGCAGGAACTCGGTCGGCCAGACACAGCTCGGCCGGTCCCACCGTGAGTCGCCGAACGCCTCGACCGCCCGGAAGCCACGCTTCAGCACGTCCTTCGCGACCGCCTGGACGAGGATCTTCCCCAGGCCGAGCCCCTGGTACCGCGGCAGGATCCGGCCGGTTGCCAGGACGACGGCATCCGGACTCACCGGCGCGGTCGGGAACGCCTGGATCCTGGGCAGGTACGCCGCCGGCGCGTACACCGCGAACCCGGCCGGCTCGTCGTCGACCGACAGCACGACTCCCGCCGTACCCCAGTCGAGGAGCAGCTGGGACAGCCAGGCTTCCTTCTCCAGGCCGGTGCCGCCGTTGCGCTCGGCCTGGCGCGCGGCGACCGGATCGAGCTCCCAGAACACACACTCACGGCATCGCACCGGGAGCTCGCCGAGGTTGGCGAGCGTCAGCGGTTCGAGCCGTCGAGCCATCAGCGCATCCGGTCCTGCGGTGGCGTACCCGTTGTTACCTTGGTCACTGCCGGTGTCCCTGGACTCTCACTGTCAGCGACCAGCGGGCTCCGGCGCGGGGGCCGGGGTCCGTGCGTCCGGGGTGACCGCCGCCTCGGGAGCGACGTACCGCTGTTGCACCTTCTGCGCCGGTTGCCGCCGCAGCAGCTCTCCGGCGAAACCGGCCAGAACGCCCAGTAACAGGCCACTGAGAGCCCAGCCGACGACCTTGCCCACGCTCATCCGATCTGCCTTCCGTTGCACCTCTCAGGCCGCACCGCGCCGTGGTGCGTCTGGACGCCTGTCTCAGCAACCAGATCGCGGCATGGTCGAACCTGCCCCTATAAGGCATGGTAGTGAGAGGTCGCGCCGATCCGAAGCCCGGGCACAACCCGGGTCTGTCGTCGTAACCTGGTGACTTCCCCCTCGAGCACCGTTGGAGTGGCCCCCGTGAGTCCTGACGTACCTGATGTCCGGCAGACCCGCCTCGACAACTACGTCGACCGGTACGCAGCACGGACCAAGGGTATGACCGCATCGGAGATCAGAGCCCTGTTCTCGGTCGCGAGCCGGCCCGAGGTGGTCTCGCTCGCCGGCGGCATGCCGAACATCGCAGGCCTCCCCCTGGACGTTGTCGGCGGCGCAGTCCGCGACCTGGTGATCGACAACGGCGCTGTGGCGATGCAGTACGGCTCCGGGCAGGGCGATCCGACGCTGCGGGAGCAGATCTGCGATGTGATGCGGCTCGAGGGGATCGAGGCACATCCGGACGACGTCGTGGTCACGGTCGGGAGCCAGCAGGCGGTCGACCTGGTCACGCGGGTGTTCTGCGATCCGGGCGACGTGGTGCTCTGCGAGGCTCCGTCGTACGTGGGGGCACTTGGCGTGTTCCGTGCGTACCAGTGCGATGTCGTCCATGTCGCGATGGACGACGACGGAGTGGTGCCGGAGGCGCTCGAGCAGGCGATCGCGACGGTGCGTGCCGCCGGCAAGCGGATCAAGTTCTTCTACACGATCCCGAACTTCCACAATCCTGCAGGGGTTTCGCTGGCCGACGAGCGTCGGGCCCGGGTGCTGGAGATCTGTCAGCGCGCCGACCTGCTGGTGCTGGAGGACAACCCGTACGGGCTGCTCGGCTTCGACGGTGAGCCACAGCGGGCGTTGCGCGCGGACGATCGCGAAGGGGTGATCTACCTCGGCTCGTTCTCGAAGACGTTCGCGCCGGGGTTCCGCGTCGGCTGGGCCGTGGCGCCGCACGCAGTCCGCGAGAAACTCGTGCTGGCACAGGAATCCGCGACCCTGTGTCCGCCGATCTTCAGTCAGCTCGCGATCTCGTCGTACCTGGTCCGTCATGACTGGATCGGGCAGGTCAAACAATTCCGCGAGATGTACCGGGAACGCCGTGACGCGATGCTGGCGGCATTGGCCGAGAAGATGCCTGCGGCAACGACCTGGACCAGGCCGGGCGGCGGGTTCTACGTCTGGCTGACCCTGCCGGACGGCCTTGATTCGAAGGCGATGCTGCCGCGGGCGGTCACTGCCCGGGTGGCGTACGTACCGGGGACGGCCTTCTTCGCCGACGGTTTCGGCTCGCAGTGCATGCGGTTGTCGTACTGCCACCCGACCCCCGAGCGGATCGTCGAAGGGGTCTCCCGGCTCGCCGCGGTGATCAACGAGGAGCTCGAGCTGCGGCAGACCTTCGGGCCGCTGAAGCCGGGGACCGGCCGCAACTACGATGCGCCGGGACCTGAGCTGACGTAAGCCCTTCTGCGCAAAGGTTGCGCAATGGATCGATGGGTGGGCGGGGGTCCTTGATTCGCTAGCGGTACCGTTCCAGTGGGCCTCGGGACCGGCGGCCGTGCCGGAGTTGCCCACGAGTGATCGGGATATTTGTGATGAGTGATCTGGGTCGAGTGCTGGTACTGGCCGGCGGACTGTCACACGAGCGGGACGTTTCGCTCCGGTCCGGCCGGCGGGTCACCGACGCCCTGCGCAGCGTCGGTGTCGAGGTCGAGCAGCGCGACGTCGACGCGAGTCTGGTCGAACGCCTCCGTGACGATCCACCGGACGCGGTCTTCCCGGTACTGCATGGCGTCACCGGCGAGGACGGCGCGCTCCGCCAGGTCCTCGACCTCTACAACGTTCCGTACGTCGGCGCCGACGCCGCCGCGTGCCGGATGGCCTTTGACAAGCCGGTCGCATCCACGCTGGTCGGATCGGCCGGGCTGTACACGCCTTCGTCCGTGGTGCTCGGGCACGACACCTTCCGTGAGCTCGGGGCCGCTGCGCTGATGGAGGTGGTCATCGGCGAGATCGGGCTGCCATTGGTCGTGAAGCCGGCCCGCGGTGGTTCTGCGTTGGGTGCGTCGATCGTGCGGGCCGCGGATGAGCTGCCGGCGGCGATGGTGAACTGCTATGCGTACGGCGCGGTGGCGTTGATCGAGCAGTACATCGACGGGACCGAGGTCGCCATGACCGTGGTCGACGTCGGCGACGGGCCGCGCGCACTGCCTGCGGTGGAGATCCGGCCGGACTCCGGGTTCTACGACTACGAGGCGCGGTACACCGCCGGCGCCACGCAGTTCATCGTCCCGGCTCGGCTCGACCCCGCGGTGGCGGCGGCGTGCGCTTCGGCAGCCGTGTGCGCTCACCAGGCCCTGGGGCTGCGCGACCTGTCCCGCTCGGACCTGGTCGTCGACGCGGCCGGCATCCCCTGGTTCCTGGAGGTCAACGTGGCGCCGGGCATGACCGAGACCTCGCTGGTCCCGCTGGCCGCGGAGGCAGCGGGCATCGAGCTCGGCGTGCTCTGCCGGGACCTGCTGGCCACCGCCGCCTCCCGTTAATCCCATGTCTTCGCCGTCCCCAGCCGACTCCCCCTCGCAATCCGTGGATCGGGGCGCCTTGGTGCGCACTGTCTTCACTCCGCGGTGGTTGGGGTTGTTGCTGCTGGCGCTGGCTATCGCGGGGATCATGTCGGTGCTCGGGGTCTGGCAGCTCGGCGTTTACCAGTCGAAGACCTCGGCAGCGACCGCGCAGCGGGCTGACGCTGCGCCCGTCCCGCTGCAGTCCCTCTTCGCCATCGACGACGGTTTGCCGTCGAAGGCGGTCAGCCGACGCGTGACGGTCGCCGGCACGTGGGGCCCGGCCGCGGACCAGGTCTTCATCGCGGATCGCCGCCAGGGTTCGGCAGACGGCTTCTGGGTGGTGTCTCCGGTGATGCTCGACAAGTCCGGTGCCGTGATGGTCGTGCGTGGCTGGGTCGCCTCGGTCAACGATCCCGCCGGTACGGCTCCGACCGGCCCGGTTCAGCTCACCGGCTCGGTCGTGTCATCCGAAGCGGAGGACTCGTCGGACGACGCCGCCAAGGGGCGGGTGCTGTCCTCGCTACGCATCCCCACGATCGTCCACCTCGTCAGCTACCGGCTGTACGACGCCTTCGTGATCCAGGCGTCCGTGGACTCCGGCGTCGTACCGTCTCCCGCGCCTGCCGTCGTCACGCCACCGGCTCCGCCCACCGATCATGCCGGACTGCGGAACATCGCGTATGCCTTCCAGTGGTGGGTTTTCGCCGCCTTCACGCTGTGGATGTGGGGCAAGATGGTGCTCGACGCGCACCGGTCGCCCGAGGATTCAGATCCCTTGTCTGGCGGGGATTCCGGCGACGACGGGGATGAGCCGGACCAGGCCGCTCGGCCCGTCGAGCCGAGCGGTACCGTTTCAGCGTGACTTCCTCAGCCGATCCCGCCACCCCCGCCACCCCATCGCTGACGCCGGCCATCCGCGGCGCCCTGACGCGCTACCGCGTGATCGCGTACGTCGTCGGCGTCATGCTCCTGCTGCTGGTCTTCGTCGCGATGCCACTCAAGTACTTCGGCGACAATCCCGGCGCTGTGAACGTGATCGGCCCGCTCCACGGCTTCCTCTACATGATCTACCTGCTGGCGACCTTCGACCTGTTCCGCCGAGTGCGCTGGTCCTTCCCCCGCCTCGTCCTGATGGCCCTGGCCGGCACCATCCCGTTCCTCTCGTTCTACGCCGAACGCAAAACCACCCACGAACTCCAACCCCACTGACCCCTAGACCGTTTCACGTGAAACACCCGAAGTCAGTTAGTGGTTTTGTCGACAAATCACACGCTTGAACTGCAGCACCGGCCCGCCGCACTCCGCCCCCAGAATCCCGGCCCCAGAATCCCGCCCTCAGAGGAATCCGGCCTCCGGCCGGTCCGACCTGGCGCCGCGCGGAGCGCAGAGCGCGCGCTTCGAGCGACACTGTGATGGCGCCGCCGGATGGTCGTGCGCGGCTCAAAGCCCGGTATTCCTCTGTGAGCGCGATTCTCCGGGCAGTCGCCCGAGTTACCTCGCCGCCCTCTGGGCTCTCCCGGATCTGACGCCCGCGGCGCGCAGGCCCGAGCATGCTGCCTGCGGCACGAGCGCCGCAGGCGTCTCAGCCCAGCAACTGGTGCCCCGCGTCGGAAGTTGCGTTAGCGCTACCGGCGCCCAGAAACTTCCGACGCGTGGCACTAGTCCTGTTGTTTGTTGGGGTCCATGAGGGTGACGATGCGTTCGAGGTCGTCGAGGGTGGCGAACTCTACGGTGATTCGGCCCTTGGACTTGCCGAGGTCTACCTTCACGCGGGTCTCGAAGCGGTCGGAGAGGCGATCGGCCAGATCGACCAGGCGCGGGGCTACCGGCTTGTTGCGGCGACGCTGGGGGGTGGGGTCGTCGGCGTTCATATCGCCCAGGGCGACGATCTCTTCGACTGTACGAACCGACAGACCTTCGGCAACGATCCGCTGGGCGAGCCGCTCGATGGCGTCGCCGCTGGGGAGGCCCAGGAGCGCGCGGGCGTGACCGGCTGAGAGAACACCAGCGGCGACTCGACGCTGGACGCCGGCGGGGAGTTTCAGCAGACGCAGCGTGTTGGAGATCTGCGGACGCGACCGACCGATCCGGCTGGCGAGCACCTCTTGGGTGCAGCCGAAGTCGTCGAGCATCTGCTGGTACGCCGCTGCCTCTTCCAGCGGATTCAGCTGGCTGCGATGCAGGTTCTCCAGGAGCGCGTCCCGAAGCATCACGTCGTCCTGCGTGTCCCGCACGATCGCAGGGATCGTGGTCAGGCCGGCCTGCTGAGTCGCGCGCCAACGGCGCTCCCCCATCACCAGCTCGTACTTGTCCTCGGACAGCTTCCGGACGACGATCGGCTGCAGCAGCCCGATCTCCTTGACCGAGTGGACCAGCTCTTCCATCGCCTCCTCGTCGAAGACGGTGCGCGGCTGCTTCGGGTTCGGGCTGATCTGGTCGACGTCGATCTCCGCGAACTGAGCCCCGGGGACGGCGGCCAACTCCGGACCATCGGACCTCGGCGGCGCACCCGGGATCGAGTGCGACTTGCTGCCGAGCGTGGTCGTGGTGCCGGGAGCGGGGGTGCTGGGAATCAGCGCACCAAGTCCGCGTCCGAGTCGGGTGTTCATCGCGCTCCCTCGTGTTCGACAGCCTGCTGAGCTACTACTGGCCTACCACACCAACTGCCGGCGACCGCCGACAGCCGTTTCACGTGAAACGCAGCGGTGATCAGGTGTTGTTCCGCAGGGCGATCTCGCGGGAGGCCTCCAGGTACGACAGCGCGCCGGCCGACGCCGGGTCGTACGCGAGCACGGTCTGCCCGTGGCTCGGGGCCTCGGAGATCCGGACCGAGCGCGGTACGGCGGTCCGCAGCACGGCATCGCGGAAATGCCCGCGCACCTCGGCCGCGACCTCACCGGCGAGCTTGGTGCGAGCGTCGTACATGGTCAGCAGGATGGTGGAGACGTCGAGCCCCGGGTTCAGGTGCGACTTCACCATGTCGATATGGCGGAGCAACTGGGACAGACCCTCGAGCGCGTAGTACTCGCTCTGGATCGGGACCAGGACCTCGCGCGCGGCGGTCAGCGCGTTCACGGTCAGCAGGCCCAACGACGGCGGGCAGTCGATGAAGACGTAGTCGTACTTCTCGCCCGCGGCCTCGGTCTCTTCGAGGTGCGCGTCGAGGACCCGCTTCAGCCGGCTCTCCCGCGCGACGATGCTGACGAGCTCGATCTCGGCACCGGCCAGGTCGATGGTCGCCGGGACAACGACGATGCCGGGGTGCTCGGCGCAGGGCTGCAGCAGCTTGCTCAGCGGCTCGTTCTCGATGATCGCCTCGTAGACACCTGGGGTGCCTTCGGAGTGGTCGATGCCGAGCGCGGTCGAGGCGTTGCCCTGGGGGTCCAGGTCGATCACCAGGATCCTCGCGCCGTACAGCGCGAGGCCGGCGGCGACGTTCACCGTGGTCGTGGTCTTGCCGACTCCGCCTTTCTGGTTGGCGACGACGAAGACTCGGGTCTCGGCGGGCAGCGGGAACTCGCGGCCCATAGTGCGTCCTTCATTCACCAGCAAGGTCCGTTCGGTGGCGGCGGCGATCGGTGTCTCGAGAAGTCGTCGCTGAAGCTCGTCCGACGTGGCCCGCGCGGCGATCTGTGCGGCAGTCATAGCGCCCATTCCAATAGGTGCGGGACTTGGCCCGAAGAGGATGTCGGTAGGGGTCGGTGCAGCTCTGCCCCCAGCTTCGTCCACAGGCCTCTGTGGACGAATCCCCGTCTGGGAGGGCAGATTCGTACGGTCGTCATCCACAGGCAGTGGAGACTCCGAGAAGTCCTGGTCGGCGTCCACCAGTGACGCCGTTTCCGGTTCAGCACCATCATCTACCAACTCTCCCGTTTCACGTGAAACGGGACCAGAGTCAGTCACAGAGTCAGGGACAGCTTCAGGTGCCGGGAGTACGTCGAGACCACTCGCGGCGGCCGCCCGCAGCCCGGACGTGTCGAGCGGCTCGGCCGCCGGCGGTGCCGTCACCACCGGAGGTGCGGCGGCCGGACGCGCGGCGGCGATGCGGGTCTCTTGCGTGATCAGACGGACGGCGGAGTCCGGGTCGGTAGGCCAGCCAATGCCCTGCGATGACTTCGGCTCACCCGTGCTCTTCTCGGGCCACCCGAGGGCACGACTCACCAACCCGCTCACCTCCTGGATCTTCCGTGCCGGGATCCCCCTGCAGCACGTCCGGCCACAATACTCACCACCGTCGTCGGGTGGGTCAGCTCATCCACACCAAGTTCGTGAATGTGCCACAACTCGGCTCCCAGCGAGGTCAGCTCCCGCTCGGAGGCTTCCAACTCCTCCTCGGCGGACGAGCCCTTCATCGCCAGCATCAGCCCGCCCTCGACACACAGCGGCAGGCACCATCCGGCAAGTTTGCCCAACGGAGCCACGGCCCGTGAAGTCACCACGTCGTACGAGGCCCGGGGAAGTTCCTCGGCCCGCGCGCGAACCACTGTCGCGTTGTCGAGGCCAAGAGTCTCCACGGCCTCCTCGAGGAAGGTGGTGCGCCGGAGCAGCGGCTCGACGAGCGCGACCTGGAGGTCGGGGCGCACGAGTGCGAGCACGATCCCGGGCAGGCCGGCTCCGGTGCCGATGTCGGCGACCGAGGACTCCGCCGGAATCAGGCGCTCGAGGACCGCGCAATTGAGCAGATGCCGATCCCACAGCCGCGGGACCTCCCGCGGCCCGATCAGTCCGCGGACCGTGCCCTGATCGGCCAGCAGCTCGGCGTACGCCGCAAGCCGAACCGCCGCCCGTGGATACAGCTCTTCCACGAGCGGCGGCGGCGTTTCACGTGAAACGGAATCGGTCACCAGTGGACCAGACTCCGGAGTCGGCCGGTGATCATCGGCTCACGACGGCTGCACCACGACGCGGCGCCGGGGCTCCTCGCCCTCGGACTCGCTGGTCAGGCCGGCGGCCGCGACGACGTCGTGGACGACCTTGCGTTCGAACGGCGTCATCGGGTCCAGCCGCACCGGAGCTCCGGTGGCGTTGACCTCGTCGACCGCCTTGCGGCCGACCTCTTCCAGCTCGGCCTTCCGGTTCGCCCGGTAGTTCGACACGTCGAGCATCAGCCGGGACCGCTCGCCGGTCTCCCGGTAGACGGCCAGCCGGGTCAGCTCCTGCAGCGCCTCCAGCACCTTGCCGTTCTCGCCGACCAGGTTGTTCAGCTCTGCACCCACGATCGACACCGCGGCGCGATCGCCGTCGATGTCCATGTCGATGTCACCGTCGAGGTCCGCAATGTCCAGCAGCTCCTCGAGGTAGTCGGCGGCGATGTCGCTCTCCGCCTCCAGCGCCTTCAGGCGATCGCCCGGGGTGCTGGTCGTTCCGGCGGACTGCTCCGCCGTGTCAGTGTCATGCATGCCGTCACTCACGGCCACTCCTTCACAGTGTCGAGATCCGCCCCACGGGGACCCAGGTCAAACGCAAGCAGGGAGAGCAACCGGTGCGCGCCACTCAGCGCGAACCACCGGGCTTCTTCTGTGCCGCCCGCTTCTGTGCGGCAGACTTCGCCGCGGGCTGGCGCTTCGGTGTTCCCTTCTTGCCGGCCGGCTGCTTCTTGGCAGCTCCAGCCTGAGTCTTCTTGGCCGGGCTCTGCTGGGCGTTCGAGGACGCCTGCCCGTTGCTGGCCGCGGGGGTCTCCTCCGCGTCCGTCGCCCCACCCGTCACCGGGCCGGTCGTCCTGCGGTCGCTGCGCGACTGACGCTTCGGCTGCTGCCGCTGCGCCGGACGACGGTCCTGAACGACGGTGTCGGTGCCGGCGTCGGCGCCGCCGAGGCCCTCGTTCTCCGGGCGGCCGGAGCGACGGTTGTGCTCGCGCTTGCGGGCCTCCATCGCGTCGAACGCCGGGGTGCCCGGGGCCGGGTTGCGGCGAATCACGTAGAACTGCTGGCCCATCGTCCACAGGTTCGAGACGAACCAGTAGATGAGCACACCGATCGGGAAGTTGAAGCCACCGATCAGGAAGAAGACCGGGAAGACGTACAACATGACCTTCTGCATCTGAGCGGCCTGGCCGGTCAGGGCTTCCTTCGGCATGTTCTTGCGCATCAGCTGCAGCTGCGTGGTGAACATGGTCGCGGTCATCAGGATGATCAGCACGATCGCGACGATCTTGACGTTGCTCGAGCCGTCGCCGTTCGCCTTCACGAAGGTCTGCGAGATCTCCGCGCCGAAGATCTTCGCGTGCTGCAGCGAGTTGACGTACGGCTTCATGATCTCGCTGTGCCACTGGCCCTTCGCGGCATAGTCGAGCACGCGGAACAGCGCCAGGAAGATCGGCGACTGCAGCAGCAGCGGCAGGCACGAGGAGAGCGGGTTGGTCCCGGTCTCCTTGTACAGCTTCATCATTTCCTGACCGAGCTTCTCCCGGTCGTGGCCGTACTTCTTCTGCAGCTCCTTCATCTTCGGCTGCAGCAGCTGCATGTTCCGGCTGGAGCGGATCTGCCGGACGAAGAGCGGGATCAGCAGGGTCCGGATGACGATGGTCAGGCCGGCGATCGACAACGCCCAGGCCCAGCCGCCGTTCGGGTCGAGCACCTGGCCGAGCAGCCAGTGCCAGCCGACCAGCAGCGCCGAAACGGCCCAGTACAGCGGCGTCATGACGGTGTTGAACAGGTCTACGATCCCGTCCCACACCGCGAGCCCGGGGATGGCCAGAAGAGTCACTCATGCACCTCGCTGCGCAGGCCCGGCGTCGGTCGACGGTTCGGGCTGGTTGGCGGAGATCGAGTCTCCGCGCTGGTCGACATCTTTGGGTGGAACGGGGTCGTAGCCGCCGGGGTTCCACGGGTGGCAGCGAAGGAGTCTCCTCATCGCCAGCCAGCAACCGCGCACCGCACCGTGGCGCTCGACCGCCTCCAGGGCGTACGCCGAACAACTCGGGTAGAACCGGCACACCTGCCCGTACATCGGGCTGATGATGAGTCGGTACCCCTTCAAGAAAATGATGATCCCGCTCCGCACGGGATTGATCCGCATCATGGTGTCAACAGCCGATGCAGCGCCGCGTCGACGTCGGCCACGAGCTCGTCGTACGACGCCTCGGACGACGACGGGAGCGCCCGCACGACCGTCAGGCTGCCGGCCGGCAGGTCAGGGAGCCGCGTCGCCATGACGGCACGCAGACGGCGGTGGACCCGGTTCCGCAGAACCGCGTTGCCCACCGCCTTGTTCACCACGAATCCGACGCGAGCGGGCTCGGCCAGGGTGTCGTCAACACTGTCCTCCCGGCTGGTCCGCACCAAGAGGTGCAGGACCACCGCGCGCCGACCAGCGCGCCGTCCCGAACGGACGGCGCGACGGAAGTCGTCGGACCGACGGAGCCGGTTCGACGCGGGCAACACGAGGTGGTCACCGTCGAGGAGGTCGGTCAGGCCGCGAGGCGCTGACGACCCTTGCCACGGCGGGCGGCGATGATCGCGCGGCCCGCACGGGTACGCATCCGAAGACGGAAGCCGTGCTTCTTGTGCCGGCGACGGTTGTTCGGCTGGAACGTCCGCTTGCTCACTGGAATGACTCCGGTTACTCGAGAACACAAAATTGTCGACAAATCCACTGATAGATCTGCCGATGGTGCATGTCCTGCACGCTGTCGGTGAACCAGGAGGGTCCCGCAGGGAGCGCAGCACGAAACGGCCGGCTCAACACCGACTGATCCACGGTACGTGGCCGCCTGTGGACAGGTCAAACCAGGTATCCCCAGAGTTGTCCACAGGCCTGTGGACAGAATAGTGGATAGCCGGTTGCGCGCCGGTTCGTCACTGTCTGCTGGAGTTGGCGACCGACAGCGATCGCACACCACGACTACGCTCCGCCGTCTACCCGACACGCCGGAGGTTGCCCCCAATTTCAGGTTCATAGCCTGTGGATGACGGCTTGAAGCAGGCTGGTCAACCTTGTTAGCGTCAGCCCCTCACACCAGAGGTCCCACACCCCGCAATCGGTAACCAACCTGCTCCACCCGTCGTTCACAACTGTGGACAACCGTGTGGACAGTGCGGCGATCGGCAGCGGAACCAGCAACCGCGCTGAGCCGAACAGCACCACGACTCACCGGCCGCACGGTGTTGGGTCGAACGGTCGCGCCGCCCGGGTCCGCCTGGAACGCGCCGGCCACCGCAGCGATGGATTCGGGGAGCAACGCGTGGTCGAGGACCATTCCGCCAGTGCGGAATACATACCGGCGGAGTACACACCGGCGCGGTACGGACCGGTCTACACCGGACCGCAGTACAGCGAACCGCACTACACCGAGCCGCACTACACGGAGCCGCACTACACCGGCGACGGCGGACAGGACCTCCGGCCCGACCCGGTCGCCGACTTCCGCACCGAGCTCGCCCCGACCGAACCAGAGTTCCTGCCGGAGTCCGAGCTCCGGCCGTCCCTCCCGATCCCGATGCCCGAGCCCATGCCCGAGCAACTGCCCGAGCAACTGCCCGAGCCGACACCCGAGCAGACGCAGCCGGCACCGGGCGGCGGCTACCGGTATCGCTCCGACCTCGAGCGCGCCGCAACGGACTTCCCCACCGGTACGGCGTACTTCGGCACGGCCCCCGCGGTGAGCAATCTCGGGCACCCCAGTGGGAGCAACAGCACTGCCTGGAGTGGTCAGCAGTACGCCGGAACGGGTACTGGCACTGGCGACACAGTGGGCGCGGCACGGAACGAGGGTGATGTACGTGCGGACGACGAGGCTGCTGAACCTCGAAGGTCACCGGCAGAGCAGCCGGCCCAGCAACCAACCCAGAAACCAACCGTTCAACCACAGGGGCAGCAACTGGCGCAGCCGGCGGCCGCACCACCGACCGTCCCAGCAGCTGGCCCAGCGGCGAGCGCAGCATCGGGCCCAGAATCCGGCCCAAAATCTGGCCCAGAATCTGGCCCAACACCTGTCGCAGCACCGGCCGAACCGGCGAGCCCGGTGATGGACCTCGGCGATGCGTGGACCCGGGTGCTGGCCGGCCTCCCGCCGAACCAGCGCGCCTGGCTGACGAACTCGCGTCCGGTTACGCTGCACGAGAGCACAGCGATCGTGGCCGTGCCGGACGACTTCACCCGCGGTCAGCTCGAGACCCGGCTGCGTCCGGACCTCGAGCGGATCCTGACCGAGAGCTTCGGTCGGGACATCCGGATCGCGGTCACCGTCGACCCGTCCCTCGATCCCGAGCTGCGCGAACAACAGGCACCGCCGCCGGCACCCGTCGTACGCGAGCCGTTGCGCACCGAGGGCTCGTACCAGCCGACCATCCAGTCCGCGCTGACCGATCCGGACCAGGGGCCGCAGTTCGGTCAACCGCGTCCTGAGCAGCGGTACGAGCAGCCCGAGCCGCAGCAGTACGCACCGCCGGCCCAGCAACAACAGCAGCCCTTCGGCGGAGGCGGCGGTGGAGCACAGCTTCCGAACGGCGCACCTCCGGCCCACCAGCCGACCGAAGGACAAGGTGAAGCCCGGCTCAACCCGAAGTACACCTTCGAGACCTTCGTCATCGGCAGCTCGAACCGGTTCGCCCACGCGGCCGCGGTCGCCGTCGCCGAGGCACCGGGCAAGGCATACAACCCGCAGCTGATCTACGGCGACTCCGGTCTGGGCAAGACCCACCTGTTGCACGCGATCGGCCACTACGTCCGCAGCCTCTACACCGGTGCGCGCGTCCGGTACGTGTCGAGCGAAGAGTTCACCAACGACTTCATCAACGCGATCCGCGACGACAAGGCGTCCCAGTTCCAGCGCCGGTACCGCGATGTCGACGTCCTGCTGATCGACGACATCCAGTTCCTCGAGGGCAAGATCCAGACCCAGGAGGAGTTCTTCCACACGTTCAACACCCTCCACAACGCGAACAAGCAGATCGTGATCAGCTCCGACCGCGCGCCGAAACGCCTGGAGGCGCTGGAGGATCGGCTCCGGAACCGGTTCGAGTGGGGCCTGATCACCGATATCCAGCCGCCGGACCTCGAGACCCGGATCGCAATCCTGCGCAAGAAGGCGGCGACCGAGCGGCTGACCGCGCCGCCCGAGGTGCTGGAGTTCATCGCGTCGAAGGTGCAGACGAACATCCGTGAGCTCGAGGGCGCACTGATCCGCGTCACCGCGTTCGCCAGCCTGAACCGGCAGCCGGTCGATCTGAGCCTGGCCGAGATCGTGCTGAAGGACCTCATCCCCGAAGGCAGCAAGCCCGAGGTGACGGCCAGCATGATCATGGGCCAGACCGCGTCGTACTTCGGACTCTCCATCGACGACCTGTGCGGATCCAGTCGCAGCCGCGTGCTCGTCACCGCCCGCCAGATCGCCATGTATCTGTGCCGCGAGCTCACCGACCTGTCGCTACCGAAGATCGGCCAGCAGTTCGGCGGCCGCGACCACACCACAGTCATGCATGCCGAACGAAAGATCCGTCAGCTGATGTCCGAACGGCGCAGCGTCTTCAACCAGGTCACCGAACTGACCAACCGGATCAAGCACCAGGCAAAACAACAGTAGGAAGCACACACAGGCTGGGGACACAGCTGTGGATAACTGTGGGTACTGCAGTGGATACGTCGGTGTGTGGTGTGGATGCGCTGTGGGCAAAGAATCCGTCGTACCCAGGCGTCCCCAACACAGCGAGAGCTCGTCCACACGCAGTACACAGGCCCATTCGCGGTCTGACCTGCGAAGTCGCGGCTTTTCCACACTATCCACCGGTGCGAAGAACACTATGGAATCTGTAGAGGAATCCCAGTCCACAAAACGATGGTGCGGCCCAACCTGGGGAAAACCCCGCACTCGCGCCGGCTTGAACTACCTGTCAGGCTGTCCCCGAGACACCACCAGTGACACCAGCAGAGGCACCATCAGCAGCACCTTCAGCGGCACTTGGTACGACGCAGACGCGACCCGCCCGAAAGCGCCACGTCAGGCCCGATTGGCGTAGAGCACACTTGTCCGTGGCAGGATCTGCCTGGCACACAGCCGAATCAGGAGGCACCAGCGGTGAAGTTTCGCGTCGAGCGCGACGTACTGGCCGAGTCGGTGGCCTGGGCCGCGCGCAGCTTGCCCAGTCGTCCCAGCGTCCCGATCCTGGCCGGCCTTCTGGTCGAGGCCGAGGACGGGCAGATCACCTTGTCCGGCTTCGACTACGAGACCTCGGTCCGGGTCACGGTCCCCGCACAGGTGGCCGATGCCGGGAAGTGCCTGATCTCCGGCCGGCTGGTCGCCGACATCTCGAAGAGTCTTCCGAACCAGCCCGTGGACATCCAGGTGGACGGGGCGAAGGCCCAAGTGACCTGTGGCAGTTCGCGGTTCACGCTCCAAACGCTTCCCACAGAGGAATATCCGGCTTTGCCGGAGCTTCCGGCCGCCAGCGGGACGGTCAAGGCCGACGTCTTCGCCCAGGCGGTCTCCCAGGTGGTGACCGCGGCCGGCCGTGAGGACACGCTGCCGGTGCTGACCGGCGTCCGGGTCGAGATCGAGGGATCCACGATCTCCCTGCTGGCCACCGACCGGTACCGGCTCGCGATCCGCGAGCTCGAGTGGAATCCGCAGTCCCCCGATGCGTCGGCGGCCGCGCTGGTTCCGGCCCGGGTGCTGTCGGAGACCGCGAAGGCGATGACCGGCTCGGACGTGATCGTGTCGCTGGCCGCGCCCGGTACCGGTGACGGCATCGTCGGCTTCGAGGGCGAGGTGTCCGGCGGTAACCGGCGGGCGACCACCCGGTTGCTGGACGGCGAATTCCCGAAGGTCCGCGGCATCATCCCGACCGACGCGGCGATCCAGACCCGGGTCCGGATCGAGACCGCGACGCTGGTCGAGGCGGTGAAGCGGGTCGCCCTGGTCGCGGAGCGCAACGCCCCGGTCCGGCTGACCTTCAGCGACGACGGCGTGACCCTGGACGCCGGCAGTGGCGACGAGGCGCAGGCCTCGGAGTCGATCGAGGCACGTGTCGTCGGCGACCCGGTGACCGTAGGCTTCAATCCGACGTACCTGCTCGACGGCCTGAACGCGATCGGTACGCCGGTCGCACACCTGGCCTTCACGCAGGCGACGAAGCCGGCCGAACTGACCGGTGTGAGGGATTTCGACGGCGAACCGATCACTGAGTTCCGGTACGTGCTGATGCCGGTCCGCCTGAACAGCTGAACCAAACGCCAAGAGAACAAGGGGATTCACGATGGAGCTCGGCCTTGTCGGTCTCGGCAAGATGGGCGGCAACATGCGCCAGCGGATCCGCAACGCTGGTCACACCGTGGTCGGGTTCGACCACAACCAGGACATCTCCGACGCCACGGACCTGGCCGACATGGTCGGCAAGCTCACCGCCTCCGATCAACCGAAGGTCGTCTGGATCATGGTGCCGGTCCAGGCCATCGACCCGGTCGTCACCGAGCTCGCCGAGCTGCTCTCACCCGGCGACATCGTCATCGACGGCGGCAACAGCCGCTGGACCGACGACACCCGACGGGCCGCGCAGCTCGCCGAGAAGGGCATCAAGTTCGCCGACTGCGGTGTCTCCGGCGGCGTCTGGGGCCTGGAGAACGGCTACGCCCTGATGTGTGGCGGCGACCAGGACACCATCGCGACGATCATGCCGATCTTCGAAGCCCTCAAGCCCGAGGGTGAGTTCGGCTTCGTGCACGCCGGCAAGGTCGGCGCCGGGCACTTCACCAAGATGGTCCACAACGGCATCGAGTACGGCATCATGCAGGCCTACGCCGAGGGCTTCGAGCTGCTCGAGGCCGCGGACATCGTGGACAACGTGCCCGCCGCGTTCGACTCCTGGCGTGAAGGCACCGTGATCCGGTCCTGGCTGCTGGACCTGATGGTCATCGCGCTCAAGGAAGACTCCCACCTCGACAAGATCCGCGGGTACGCCGACGACTCCGGCGAGGGCCGGTGGACCGTCGAGGCCGCGATCGACAACGCCGTACCGGTGCCGGCCATCGCGGCGGCGCTGTTTGCCCGGTTCGCCTCGCGTCAGGACGACTCGCCCGCGATGAAGGCGATCGCCGCGATGCGCAACCAGTTCGGTGGCCACGCGGTCAAGGGCGCCGAGGCCGCTGACCCGTCGTACGCGACACCCCCGATCAAGCACTGAGGTGTTCGTCACCGCCCTGGGTCTGCTCGACTTCCGGTCCTACCAGCAGGCGGAGGTCCAGCTCACTCCGGGCGTGACGGCCTTCGTCGGCCCGAACGGCCACGGCAAGACCAACCTGGTCGAGGCGATCCACTACACCGCGACGCTCGGTTCGCACCGGGTGGCGAACGACGCACCGCTGGTGCGGGCCGGCGCCACCCGGGCGATCGTGCGGACTGAGATCCACAGCCAGTACGACCGGGATGTGGTCGTCGAGCTTGAAATCAATCCTGGGAGGGCAAATCGGGCCCGGGTGAACCGGTCGCCGGTCCCGCGGCCACGCGAAGTGCTCGGATTGCTCCGCACGGTGCTGTTCGCGCCGGAGGATCTCGCCCTGGTGAAGGGCGATCCGTCCGAACGGCGACGGTTCATGGACGAGCTGCTGACCCTGCGATCGCCGCGGATGGCCGGCGTACGACAGGACTACGACCGGGTGCTCAAGCAGCGGAACTCGCTGCTCCGCAGTGCCTCGATGGCTCGGCGGCAGAACCGGTCGAGCGCGGCCGAGGGCCAGCTGCGCACCCTGGAAGTCTGGGACTCCAACCTGGCCCGGACCGGTTCGGAGTTGCTCGCCACCCGGCTGGAGTTGCTGGAATCCCTACGTCCATTGGTTTCCAGCGCGTACGACGCTGTTGCCCGAGGCAAGGGTGATGCGCGGCTGGAGTACAAGTCCTCGGTCCTGCTCGAGCCGGGTGTGGTGTCGCGCGAGCAGTTGGCCGAGGTGCTGATGGAGGCCGTCCGCGAGAAGCGGCAGGACGAGCTCGACCGGGGAGTGTCGCTCGTCGGTCCACACCGCGACGACGTCGTACTGGGCCTGGGTGACTTGCCCGCGAAGGGGTATGCGAGTCACGGTGAGTCCTGGTCGTTCGCGCTCGCGTTGCGGTTGGCGTCGTACGAGCTGCTTCGAGCCGACGGGGGTGAACCGGTGCTGATCCTGGACGACGTGTTCGCCGAGCTCGACACGCAGCGCCGGGACCGGCTGGCCGAGTTGGTGGCGCCCGCGGAGCAGGTGCTGGTGACGGCGGCGGTGGGCGCGGATGTGCCCGCTGAGCTCAGTGGGGCGCGTTTCGAGGTCGGCGATGGGGTCGTTCAGCGTGCCTGAACCCGAGAATTCCTCTGAGAGCGGCCTTGAGAGCCAACTACCGGAAGAGCCCGAGCACGACAAGCAGGGTCTGGACCTGGCGAAATCGCTCGCGGGACGGCTCAAGGGGATGAGTCCGATCAAGCCGGCCAAGCGGCGCCGGCGGCCGCGGATCGACGGTGCGCAGATCAGCAGCGCGCGCCCCGACGACCGCGATCCGCAGAAGCTGACCAGCACCCTCGGCCGGTTGATGCGTGACCAGGGCTGGGAGGTCGACGTCGCCGTACACGGCGTGATGGCCCGCTGGCCGTCGATCGTCGGTCCGGAGATGGCCGAACACTGCACCCCGGAGTCCTACGAGGACACAGTGCTGACCGTACGAACGTCGTCCACGGCGTGGGCCACTCAGCTCAAGCTCCTCGCGCCCGACCTGGTCCGTCGCCTGAACGCCGAACTCGGCGACGGCACGGTCACCCTCGTCAACGTCCAAGGCCCCCACGCCCCCAGTTGGCGCAAGGGCCCCCGAACCATCCGCGGCGGCCGCGGCCCACGAGACACCTACGGGTGACTGGTCCCGAGACCCGGTCCCTCACTTAGGATCATCCGCGATGCGCACGATCGTCGATGGCTTCGTTGAGATGGTCCACCTGATCGGAGACACCTTCCGGCTCTGGTGGCGGAACCTGCTGCCCATGACGACCTGGTGGCTCGGCGGATTCGTCGGGTTCACGGTGTCGATCAATGCGGCGATCTGGCTCGCGCGGCATGCACATCAGAGCCTCGGGACCGGTGTCTTCGCGATCGGCGTGCTGTGTCAGATCACCGCAGCCGTCGGCATGATCCGGACCTGCGCGATGTCGCTGTACCGGTGGCGGGACGCGGCGTCCAGCGAGACCGAGGAGACCTCGGACCCGATGCAACACGGTCTGCTGGAGTTGCTCGCCGTCACGCTGCTGCCGCTGGTCGCGGTCTGGTCGGCCTGGGGCTTCTTCGACGACCAGGTCGGTCAGCTCACCGCCACCTTCCTGGTCCAGAACGGGACCCAGAGCACGTTCTTCCAGGTCGGCATCCACTCGTGGCACAAGTACCTGCCCGCCTTGCTGGTCCTGCTGGTACTTCGCCGGCTGCTCCAGGCGGTCGACGATCGGTGGCCGAGCCGACCGGTCAAGTTCGCCCAGGTCTGGTCCGAGGCCTTCTTCGTTCTGGTAACCGTGGTCATCACGCCGTTCGCGGTCAGCGAGGGCAAGCTGTGGTTCAAGGAGCGCAGCTTCTGGTACTGGTCGGTGGACTGGTGGAGTGGCCTGAAGGACTTCTTCGAGAGCATCCGGATCCCGCTGCCCGCCGGTATCGAGTTCCTCTGGGGCTTCTTCTGGGAGACGCTCTGGCCGCTGTTCAAGCTCGGCATCGGTGAGCCGCTGACCTGGCTCGCGATCACGACCGTCGTCTTCGGCCACCGCGTGCTGTCCAGCGGTGGGGTCTTCCGAGGCACCCGGCTGGAGCGGCGCCTCGGTGCGCAGCCCGATCCGGAGGCAGCGCAACCGAACCGCTTCGTCGCGCTGACCTACAAGGCGCCCGACCTGGTGCTTGGTGGACTGCGGGAAAAGTTCTACCCGGCGCTGAACGCGTTCCGCCTGCTGGTCCGAGTCGGGCCGGTCTTCCTCGGCGTCGTCTGCATGGTTTACACGTTCTGGTTGCTCGGCGAGGCGTGGGCGTTCGTCGGCATTCAGCGCACGATCGGGATCCACGGCATGTACTGGGGTCTGATGAACATCGAGATCTCCGGTCTGATCCGGGACATCGTCTTCCAGCCGCTGCGGATCGCCTTGCTCGCGGCGGCGTTCGACCTGTGCATCTCGGTCGGGATCCAGCGCCGCAACGAGGCCGCCGCGAAGAAGGCGGCTGAATCGCAGCCGGCGAAGGCCGCCGCTACGGCGTGATCATCACCCGGAAGTAGCCCCCGGAGTCACCGACGAGGACGCCGGTCAGATGCGGGACCGCCGACGCCGGTACGACGTAGACCTGCGCGATCTGTCCGGGCTTGTTCAGAGTCCACGGAAAGTCGTCGTTGGTGCAGTAGGTCGGCAGCTTGAACTTGTACGGCTGCTGGCCGTCCCAGGTGTTGCCGCGGTCGTCGGTCAGCGACGCCGCGCACTGGAACCCCTTGTCCTTCAGGTAGGTGCCTTCGCGCGGTGTGACCGTCATCGTGGCGACCATGATCACCGATCCGGCCGGCTGCGGCAGGTCGATCGGCTCGCCGTCGGTGTCGATGAGTTTCGTGTACGCCTGCAGGGAATTCAGCGTCCAGTCGACGTGGTCGACCGTCACCGGACCTTTGCTGACGACCTGGTCGATCTTGCCGTTCTCGTACAGGCGTTCGGGGTCGTCCAGGTAGTTCCGCAGCAGGACGAACGCCGAGGTCGACAGCAGCGCCAGCAGCAGGGCGAACTGCACGACCAGCCGGGACGCCCGGCTCGCGATCTTCACGATGCCACCCGGGTGACCGGCCGCTGAACGACGTACTGCTGTTCTGCCCCGTCGACGAGCTGTTGCGCGATCTCGTCGCTCGGTATGCCGAGGTCGACCGCGATCTCGGAGTTGAGGACGTTGAAGATCATCGTCGGAACCACCCTGAGCGTCAGGTTCTTCAGGTCGGCGGGGTTCACCTCGAACACGATGGCGCCGGTCTTCGCGTAGCCGGCGTCGGGGAAGTCCAGGCTGCTGCTGGTGATCCCGTCGATAGGCGCGTAGACGCTACCGCCGTCGGCGACCAGAGTCGCGTTGATGTTGTCCGGCTTCTTCGTCCCACGGACGGCGTCCCACTCGAGGGCGACGTACACGCCGTTGGTCGTGATCGGCTTGGTGTCGTCGCTCGCACCGCCGTCGATGACGGCCTGCGCGAACTTCATCCGGGTGATCTTCACGGTCGAATCGCTGCCGGAGTACGTGAGCGCCTCGCCGATCGTGCCGTGCACGACCTCCATGTTCTGCTTGTCGTACACCTGATCGGGCGTGGCCAGGCGGGTCAAGCCGCCGAGCAGGACGAACAGGACGCCGACGACGATCGTCGCGGGCCGGTAGACCTTCACGAGTCCTCCCCCTTGTCGACGATCACCTTCGGCTTCAGCCGAATGACGGCTGAGGGGGTCTCGTTGTGCCAGTACGGCGTGTCGTCCGCGCCGAGCGTGCTGTTGTCGGCATCGAAGCTCTCGGCCAGGACACCGATCTCGACCTGGTCGGCGGTGAAGTCCGGCGCGACGTCGAACTCGGTGTAGCAGGGCTCGGGCGGAAGGCCGTAGACGACCGTCCAGCCGATGACGCCGTGGCAGCTGCCGCCGTTGGACTCGATGTTGTCCTGCCCCTTGCCGGGGACGAACAGCATCAAGCCGCCGTCCACGCGATGGGTGGTGTGCTGCTCGGTGTCGACGTTCTTCGCGTCGAAGTAGACCCGCAGCTTCGCCTTCGCGTCGTTGTACTCCCCCTTGGGGGTGCGGAGGATCTCGGCGTTCTTGAAGTTGAACTCCCACCGGCCGGCGGTCACCGTCACCGGGGCGTTCAGGGTCGGGACGGTGCGGCCCTGCTTCTCCTTCCAGCCGCCGGTGAACAGGACGACCAGGGCGAGGACGACGACGACCGCGAACGCGATCAGCCACTTGCGCCGGTGCCGGTGAATCACCCGGTCCGCGATCATCGCGTCGATGACGTCGTCGAGACTTTCCACGGCAGCGATCCTAAAGGCCCGTGGGTGCGCGCCGGACCCTTGTTCGAGTCCAGCCTTTGTGGTCCGGACCGGATCGTCGCGTCTCGGTGCCCAGACCGTCAGTCGCGAACACCCCGGAGGCCACTGAGCGGCCGTGAGCGCTTTCTGGCCCCCCATCCGTGAGTGGGGACATGGCGAGGAGGGAGAAAAGACGCCCTAGACCGAGTTTCGGCCGCCTGGTGGCCGGTTCTGCTTTCGGCGACGGGTAGAATGGGAGCTGTAGAGAGAGCTGCACCTCTACCAACACTGTAGGGTGCGGCTTCCACTGTGCGCGACGGCTCGCAGATGCGAGTGTGCGCGATGCCTCGCGAACGCGGGGTCCGAGGAGGACAACAGCCGGTGACCGACGAGCCGACCGAGATCGACGTCAACCCATCCGCCGACCCGAGCGGCACCGTCGTACCCGACGCTGAGCTAGCCCCGATGCTCGACGAAATCCCGTCGAACGTCGTCGAGCACGAGTACAACGCGAGTGCGATCCAGGTCCTGGAGGGTCTGGACGCGGTCCGGAAGCGTCCGGGGATGTACATCGGATCCACCGGTGAGCGTGGTCTGCACCATCTCGTCACCGAGGTGGTCGACAACGCGGTCGACGAGGCGATGGCCGGGTTCGGCGACCGCATCGTCGTGACCCTGCTCCCCGACGGCGCCGTCCGGGTCGAGGACAACGGCCGTGGTATCCCGGTCGACATCGTCGAGTCCGAGGGCAAGCCGGCCGTCACCGTCGTACTGACCGTCCTGCACGCCGGCGGCAAGTTCGGCGGCGGCGGGTACAAGGTCTCCGGCGGTCTGCACGGTGTCGGTGTCTCCGTGGTGAACGCGCTGTCCACCAAGCTCCGCGTCGACGTCAAGCTGAACGGCAAGCTGTACACGCAGTCGTTCACGCACGGCGTCCCCGACGAGGACCTCGCCGAGATCGGTATGTCGGAATCCAACGGCACCACCGTGACGTTCTGGGCCGACCCCGACGTGTTCGAGACCACGACGTACTCCTACGAGACGCTGGCCACCCGGTTCCGCGAGATGGCCTTCCTGAACAAGGGCCTCGAGATCGTGATCCGCGACGAGCGTCCGGACCACACCGAGGACGGCCACCCGGTCGAGCAGGCGTTCAAGGCCGACAACGGCCTGGTCGACTACGTGAAGTACCTGACCGGCATCCGCGAGACCGTGCACCGCGACGTCATCTCGTTCGAGGCGGCGGCGCAGGAGAAGAACAGCATGAGCCTCGAGGTCGCGCTGCAGTGGAGCGGCTCGTTCCAGGAGTCCGTGCACACCTTCGCGAACGCGATCAACACCCACGAGGGTGGTACGCACGAGGAAGGCTTCCGGGCCGCGCTCACCTCGCTGGTCAACTCGTTCGGCGAGGACCAGGGCATGATCAAGAAGAAGGAGGACAGGCTCACCGGTGACGACATCCGGGAGGGCCTGACCGCGATCATCTCGGTCAAGCTGGCCGAGCCGCAGTTCGAGGGGCAGACCAAGACCAAGCTCGGCAACACCGAGGTCAAGGGTTTCGTCCAGCGGGTCGTGAACGACCGGCTCGGCGCCTGGTTCGAGCAGAACCCGGGCGAGGGCCGCGAGATCATCCGCAAGGCGACCGCCGCGGCGAGCGCCCGGATCGCGGCCCGCAAGGCGCGCGACCTGGCCCGCAACCGCAAGGGCCTGCTCGGCGGTGGCGGCCTCCCGGGCAAGCTGGCCGACTGCCAGTCGACCAACCCCGAGGAGTGCGAGGTCTACATCGTCGAGGGAGACTCGGCCGGTGGCTCCGCCAAGGGCGGCCGGGACCCGAAGTTCCAGGCCATCCTGCCGATCCGCGGCAAGATCCTGAACGTCGAGAAGGCCCGCATCGACAAGGTCCTGCAGAACAACGAGGTCCAGGCGATCATCTCGGCGCTGGGCACCGGCATCCACGAGGACTTCGACGAGGACAAGCTCCGGTACCACAAGATCGTGATCATGGCCGATGCCGACGTCGACGGCCAGCACATCCGGACCCTGCTGCTGACGCTGCTGTTCCGGTTCATGCGGCCGCTGATCGAGCGCGGACACGTGTATGCCGCGCAGCCCCCGCTGTACAAGATCCGCTGGAGCAACCAGCCGGACGAGCTGGCCTACACCGACCGCGAGCGCGACGGCCTGCTCGAGGCCGGCTACGAGGCCGGTAAGAAGCTGCCCAAGGAGAACCCGATCCAGCGCTACAAGGGTCTGGGCGAGATGAACGCGAACGAGCTGTGGGACACCACGATGGACCCGGCCAACCGGGTGCTGCTGCAGATCACCCTCGACGACGCGATCCGCGCCGACGAGACGTTCCAGACGCTGATGGGCGACGACATCGAGGCGCGGCGCAGCTTCATCCAGCGCAACGCCAAGGACGTTCGCTTCCTCGACATCTGACCCGGTTCGTGGTCCGTTGCCCCGGGCCACGATCCGTTCTGCGCACAAACGACGTACTGACTTGAACGGGACGAACTCTTCATGACCGAGACCCCCACCACCCCGGGCCACGACCGGGTCGAGCCCCTCGACCTGCAGACCGAGATGCAGCAGTCGTACCTCGACTACGCGATGGCCGTGATCGTCGGCCGCGCGCTGCCCGAGGTCCGCGACGGCCTCAAACCGGTGCACCGCCGCATCCTCTACGCGATGTACGACGGTGGCTACCGGCCGGACCGTGGATTCAACAAGTGCTCCCGGATCGTCGGTGACGTGATGGGTCAGTACCACCCACACGGCGACTCGGCGATCTACGACACCTTGGTCCGGCTGGCGCAACCGTGGGTGATGCGGGCGCCGCTGATCCAGGGCCAGGGCAACTTCGGTTCCCCGGGCAACGACCCGGCGGCCGCGATGCGGTACACCGAGTGCCGGATGGCGCCGCTGGCCATGGAGATGGTCCGCGACATCAACGAGGACACCGTCGACTTCCGGCCCAACTACGACGGCAAGTCGCAGGAGCCGGTGATCCTGCCGGCGCGCTTCCCGAACTTGCTGGTGAACGGCTCGTCCGGGATCGCGGTCGGCATGGCGACGAACATCCCGCCGCACAACCTGCGCGAGGTCGCCGCCGCGGTCGACTGGGCGCTGGAGCACCCGGACGCCACCCCCGAAGAGCTGCTCGACGCCTGCCTGCAGTACATCAAGGGCCCGGACTTCCCGAACGGCGCGTTGATCGTCGGCTACAAGGGCATCGACGACGCGTACCGCACCGGCCGTGGTTCGGTCACGATGCGCGCGGTGGTCGACATCGAGGAGGACGCGAAGGGCCGCACCAGCCTGGTCGTCACCCAGCTGCCGTACATGGTCAACCCGGACAACCTGGCGTTGAAGATCGCCGAGCTGGTGAACACCGGCAAGATGAGCGGGATCGCGGACATCCGCGACGACAGCTCGTCACGGACGGGTCAGCGGCTGGTCGTCGTACTGAAGCGGGACGCGCAGCCGCGCGTCGTGCTGAACAACCTCTACAAGCACACGCAGCTGCAGGACACCTTCGGCTGCAACATGCTCGCGCTGGTCGACGGCGTACCGCGCACGCTCAGCGTGAACTACTTCATCAGCTACTGGATCGATCACCAGATCGAGGTCATCCAGCGGCGGACCCGCTTCCGTCTGCGCGAGGCCGAGAAGAACGCGCACATCTACCGCGGGTATGTGAAGGCGCTGGACGCCCTCGACGAGGTGATCGCGCTGATCCGGCGCAGCCCCGACGTCGAGGAGGCACGCAACGGCCTGATCGCGTTGCTCGACATCGACGAGGTCCAGGCGCAGGCGATCCTGGACATGCAGCTGCGCCGGCTGGCCGCCCTGGAACGGCAGCGGATCATCGAGCGGTTGCAGGAGCTCGAGGCGATCATCGCCGACCTCGAGGACATCCTGGCCAGCCCGGAGCGGCAGCGCACGATCGTCAAGGACGAGCTCGCCGAGATCGTCGAGCGGTACGGCGACGAGCGTCGTACCGAGATCATCGCGGCCGACGGCGACCTGTCCGTGCAGGACCTGGTCCCGGACGAGGACGTCGTGGTCACGATCACCCGCGGCGGGTACGCGAAGCGGACCAAGACCGACCTCTACCGGACGCAGAACCGCGGCGGCAAGGGCGTCCGGGGTGCCGCGCTGCGGGCCGAGGACGAGATCAGCCACTTCTTCGCCACCACGAACCATCACTGGATGCTGTTCTTCACCACCAAGGGCCGGGTCTACCGGGCCAAGGTGTGGCAGCTGCCGGAGTCTGCACGGGACGCGAAGGGCTCGCACGTCGCCGGGCTGCTCTCGTTCCAGCCGGACGAGGACATCGCCCAGGTGTTGACGCTGCGTGACTACGAGCAGGCCGACTACCTGGTGCTGGCGACCAAGCGCGGCCTGGTCAAGAAGACCGCGCTGACCGACTACGACTCGGCCCGGCAGAGCGGCATCATCGCGGTCAACTTCCGCGAGGACGACGACGAGCTGATCGGTGCCGACCTGGCCACCGCCGAGGACGACCTGCTGCTGGTCTCCCGCAAGGGCCAGTCGATCCGGTTCACCGCGAACGACGAGCAGCTCCGGCCGATGGGCCGGGCCACCTCGGGCGTCACCGGGATGAAGTTCCGGTCCGGCGACGAGCTGCTCTCGATGTCGGTGATCCGGGCCGGCGCGGACGAGGATTCGCAGTTCGTCTTCACCGTGACCGACGCCGGGTACGCCAAGCGGTCGAAGGTCTCCGAGTACCGGCAGCAGGGGCGCGGCGGCCTCGGGATCAAGGCCGTGAAGCTGAACGACGAGCGTGGCTCGCTGGTCGGCGCGATCATCGTGGTCGACGAGGACCAGGTCCTGGCGATCAAGGCGAGCGGCCAGGTGGTTCGCAGCCGGGTCGACAGTGTGCCGGTCAAGGGCCGCGACACGATGGGCGTCCGGTTCGCCGGCGTCGGTGAGTCCGATGCGGTCGTCGCGATCGCCCGGAACACCGATCTGACCGTGGTCGGGGAGGAGTTGGACGGCGCCGAGGAGGGTACAGACTCCGCAGGTGTTCAGGATGTGGACGGATCGACAACCGAATCCACCCCTGAGAGCGTCCACAATGATGACCAGCGTTCGACGGACTTCGACGGCGCGGCTACCGTCGAAGACGACGACGCCGGCCAGGAGGGTGACTGATGACCAACCGCGCGAGGCCGACCTGGCCCGAAGGTGCGGCGGACAATCCCCAGAGCGCGCGTTCGGCGCAGGGCGGGACACAGTCCACCGGACCGGCCACCCCGGCCTCCAACGGTCGTTCCGGAGCCGCGCCCAGCGGCAACGGACAGCCAAGGACCAGCACGGGAAACGGCCAACGACCGGATCTCCGGCAGCAGCCGCGACCGGGCACGACCCCGGTGCGTCCGCAGCAGGCTCGCCCCGGGGCGGCGCCCAGTACGCCGGGACGTCCGGAGCCCTGGTCCCCCACGCACACGCCGGTCCCGCCTGCGGGCGGTCCGGCCGCAGCACCGTCGTACGGGCAGACCGAGGCCAAGACCGAGACGTTCGGTGACCGGGTGAGCGCGGCGCGTCAGGCGGTCCTCGACAAGGCCGCCGCGGTCACGTCGGCGCGGCCGGAGAAGGCTGACCGGAGTGAGGCGCGGCTGGCGTCTCGCGCTGAGAAGGAGCCGAAGGCTTCGAGCCGGCCGCAGACTCGCAAGGCCCGCCTGCGGATGTCGCGGATCGACCCGTGGTCGGTGATGAAGACGTCGTTCCTGCTCGCCATCGCCTTCGGCATCGTGACCTGGGTCGCGGTCTTCATCATCTGGTCCGCGATCGGTGCGGCCGGGGTGTTCGACAACATCAACAGCACGGTCCAAGAGGTCCTGGGTACGCCGACGGCCGAGCCGTTCCGGATCGAGAACTACATCAACACCGGCAAGGTGATGGGCTTCACCACCCTGCTCGCGTGTGCGGATGTGCTGATCATCACGGCGCTCGCGACGCTCGGATCCTTCCTCTACAACATCGCCGCCACGCTGCTCGGCGGCCTCGAAGTCACGCTGGCTTCGGAAGACTGATCGGAACGGCCGGGCCCGGTCGGGTCCGGCCGTAACCGGTTTGGGAGTACGGCGCTTGGTGCGGTAATCTCTCCCGGGTTCGACCCCGCAATGCGGGCCTATAGCTCAGACGGTTAGAGCGCTGCCCTGATAAGGCAGAGGTCACTGGTTCAAGTCCAGTTAGGCCCACCCCTCGATGTTTCCACCATCCCGATCCGAGGAGTCCCAGTGCTGAGAAAGCTCCTGCTGGTGCTACTGGCCGGCATCGGCGGATACTTCGTCTACAAGAAGACCCAGCAGTCCCGCGCCGACAAGGACCTCTGGGCCGAAGCAGTAGACCCGGTCACCCCGGGCCGCTGACCACCCCACACCCGGGGGCGTAGCTCAACTGGCAGAGCACTGCCTTTGCAAGGCAGGGGTTAGGGGTTCAAGTCCCCTCGTCTCCACAACCACTTCTGAGCGGGAATCGCGCCTTCACGGCCCCGCCCCCTTGGTGTCGTCCTGGGAGTCCGTGCCCTTCGCCTGCCCAGATCGATCGTCAGGCGCACTCTTCCAGCGGCCCGCGACGAACTGGCGGACCGAGGTCGAATCGCCAGCTATCGCCGAAAAGCCGCAGACTCTGCCCACCCGCCGATCCCGTTTTGAGTCGTTCGAGCGTGCTCTCTGGCTGGTGCTAGGCCACGCGACGATCCGACCGAGACTCACATTCGGATGAGAAGCTGGTCGAGCAACTTCCCGCAACATCGCTGACAGGCAACAACGCGTAACCCCAGACTCGACAGGGCAAGTTCACGCAACTACGGCAGCAGGGGAATGATCATGCAACTCACGCTCGTAGCAGGCGACCCGGAGTCTCAGCCCACCAACTCGCCCACGCTCTACAAGACCGACCGGGGAAGCTGGATCGTGCAGGGCTGGGTGGTCGACGACCCTGACGCTTTGGCAACGCTCAAGCTTCCGAACGGTGAAACCGCCGTCGAGATCCCGGATCGCATGATCCAGTTCTTCAAGTAGGACTCGTGGAGGAGATTACCGACGACGAGTTCCAAGAGCTGCTGAGGACGTTCAAGCGCAGCTCCATTCATCTGGAGACCCGCGATGCCTATGGCACCGAGGTCGAATTGCCTCACATGGCGCAGTGGGCCGCAGGCGCACCGGATGATCTTGAATGGCTTCAGGACTGGTGCACGACGTTGCGCGCCCACATCGCGGCAGGACGGTCTGTGCGACGGGCTCGGATCGTCTCTGAGCCCCTCAGCGACTATCAGCGCTGGACGCTTGCGATCGGTCATCCGATGGTCGAGGCCGGCGAAGATGTTCGGTTCGTGCCACGACGCGAGGTCTCGGAACTCTGCTTCCCGGGCAACGACTACTACCTGTTCGACGACGAACGGGTCGTGTTCCTGCACTACTCCGGCGCAGGTCTGAACAACGCACTGACCACTACGACGAACCCGGCAACGGTCGAGATGTGCCGCAAGGCATTCGACCGGGTGTGGCCGCTGACGATTCCCTACAGTGAGTACGAACCCGAATAGCTCAGCCCGAAAGGTCCAGGAAGCCCTAGGGCTACGCCTTCGGAATCTGCGCAAAGATGCAGGCCTGACCGGTCGCGAGCTCTCTGCCGCGACCGGCTGGCATTTCACCCGCATCAGCAAGCTAGAGCATGGTGTGCAGCCTCCCACCGATGCCGACATCCGAGCTTGGTGCGCAGCGTGCGGTGCGGAGGACCAGGTGGCGGACCTGGTCGCCCAGGCGCGAGCTATCGAGTCCATGTACGTCGAGTACCGGCGACGCGGGTCTTCGGGCGTGAAGCAACTCATGCTCGCTTTCCAGAAGACCTACGAGACCGCCGAACAGTTCAGGATCTACGAACACAACGTCATTCCGGGCCTCTTCCAGACGCCCGACTACATCCGCGCGATGCTGACGTTCTGGATGCGATTCCTCAACACCACAAACGATGTCGAGGAAGCGGTTGCCGCTCGGATGCAGCGCCAGACCATCCTCTACGAAGGCCGGCGAAAGTTCACCGTGGTCTTGGAGGAGAACGCGCTACGTACCTGGTTCGGCACAGCCGAGACGATGGTCGGCCAGCTCGACCGCCTGCTCTCGCTGATGAGCCTCCCGAACATCGCAATCGGTATCGTGCCCGCCATGATCGAACGCCAGGGCGTCGGCTCGGCCGGCTTCTGGATGTTCGACGACAAGCTCGTCACCCTCGAAACCCCCACCGCCAGCATCGAAATCACCCAGCCACAGGAGATCCGCCTCTACGACCGTATGTTCGACCTGCTGCGTCAGTCGGCCGTCTACGGCCCGGATGCACGTGCCCTGATCATCCGAACGCAAACTGAGATGAACGCCAGCAACTAGGTGCAACAACGTATCCCTCACGTTCCCCCAGTTCCTAGCGTCGGAGCATGACAACAACCGGGAATACGTCGTTCGGAGTCGAGTGGAGCGACCACCCTGATGACGACCAGCACACCGCGACCGGCTGGCCCACGCTCCATTCCGCGGAACGCTGCGACGGCGAAAACCCGATGACCGGCAGTCCCTGCATCAGCGGCCACCACAAAGGTCACCATCGCGACACCAACGGTGCGGAGTGGCTGGACGACTGAGGGCTCCGAGCGTGCAACTTCGTGAAGCGCGGCAACGGCTGAGGTCGCCCTACGACCCAAACCGGGTGATGTCGCGGAACGAGCTAGCGGAGGCCGTCTGTGCGTGGCTCTGGCACACGCAGGGCAGACACGCTGAACTGGACGGCGCGTACATCGCCAAGCTCGAACGTGACGCCGTCCGACGACCGGGCATGGACTATCGCGAGGCGCTGCGCGCAGTCCTCACCGCTGCCACGGACCGAGACATCGGCTTGCTGCCGGACGGATCTGGCCGCTGATCCGGTGGGGTGGGTGCTGCCCCCTGTGCAGCATCCTGTCAACGGTCGCGCGGGGTCAGTTTCCACGTGCCGCGACACATCCGCCTCGCTTAACCCTGAGGCCCTCCTGGTGTGCTGCCGAGTTGACCTCTTATGGATCAAGGGTGCGCCTTCGGCGCGCGGTCCCGGTCTGCGGGCGGCGCCGGGGCGCCGTCCTCGCCGGAGCCCAGTAGCAGGACGCTTCCATATCCACGCGATCCCAACCGCCAATGGCCGACGTGTCTGGCGTCTGACCGCCGGTTAGCCCCGTCCCCCTGGCCGCTCGATCGTACGGCCATCACGACCCACATCAAGAGCGCTTCGCGTCCTACGGATCGGCAAGCCGACCCTTGACGTGCGCCGCGCTGACCTGGGTTTGGCAGCTATCAGGGGGACGGGGCAACTATTGGTGAGCGGTGATGAGGCTCACCGGGTTCGGTGCTTCTGTTCCTTAAGTCACACCGCTATGGTGACTAACAAGTGCTGAGCGGGTCCGCTTGACCCGGGTAGGTGCTTCCCGCCCCTCGGCTACGGCCGGGGGGCCTTTCCGTTCCTGACCACCACTCCCGGAATGCCCCCGGAGTACTTGTTGACCGCCGAATGCGTTGCTTGGCCAAGTTCCTGCCACATCGCGGACGGCGCGACGATCGCCACGGCCTTCGATGGTGGGAGGTAGGACCGCCAACCAGCGTAGGCGAGCAGATCGGCCGTTTGAATGAAGTAGGAATGCTGGGACGCGCGCGGGACAGGGTCCTCAATGAGTGCCTTGGCGGGCAGCCGGAACGTGCCGCCGCCGTGCATCCGTCCAGCCGTCATGTGTCGACGAGCCTTCCGGACTTCGGCCCGTACAAGGTCATTCTCGCCGTCGTCGTGGATGAGCATGAATGGTGCCTTCTCGTAGTGGCTCGTGCGCTCCAGTCGCTGAAGGAGGGTCTCCCAAGCGGTATGGAAGATCTCTGGAGCGGGAGCTTCGCTGCCCCGCTTGTCGATGACGACTGCGAAGCCCCGTCCGCCGATCGAATGGATCATGCGGAGATGCGCGCGGTAGATCAGGCTGCGCTCTGCGGGTGCCAGCTTCAGTTGACGTAGCGGTCCACCATTACGGATGAGGTAGTTCGCCTTCAGTTCGGCGCGCATCGGAATGCCGAATCGATCACGAACCCGGCGGCGGAATTCGATGATCTCATCGAAGGCACGAGGCCAATCGGCGATGGGGATGATCAGACATCCGAGCGCGTAACAGAGCGACGCGCCATCCTTGGAAATCGGGCCGGGATCACCGGTCTCGTCGACATAGGCGAGGAACACATGACCATGATCGCAGGGAGTACCGATAGTCGCAGTGAAACGCAACGTCGGCGTCAACCAGCCCACTGTGTGACCTTGTGGACGACCGTCGTGGCAGTCGTAGTGGGACGTGCCCTCCGCGTGCCCTAACGAGAACGCAGCAAGGGGGCCGACCGGTCACTCACGGGGTGGAACCGCTCAAGCCCCCGCTCAGCGATCCAGCGCTCGGGCCAGCGGGAGCGCCACAACCGCCTTTGCAAGGCAGGGGTTAGGGGTTCAAGTTCCCTCGTCTCCACCACCTCTCGGTTTCGCGCCCGCGCGCTTCGCGGCCGCTCCCTTCGTCGCTCCTCACCGCGACCACTCCGCGCGCTCCCGCCCACCCCCGGCTAATCGCCGGTGCATCCTTTCCGGCTGCCGCAGGACGTAGCGAGCTACCGCCCGCATGCGACCGCTGGGCCGGCGCCCGTGGGCCCAGTCGGACCGTGGTGCCGACGACCGCCGTTCCGTCGACGCACCGAACTGAGCGGCCGTTGCTGAGTTGGGCTCGGTTTCCACGACTGTGACAAACCTGTGGACACACCGACGTTGCGTCGAGCAAGCGCGTCCAGCTCGCCAAACCGCAGGCTCATAAATGTGGCCAGCGCCATCATCCGCAGACGTGCCAATTACGATGCTGGCGGCATGATAGGTGGCGTGATTATGGTCCGCTGCTTGGCGTTCGTGCTCGTCGCCTCGTTGATCAGCGCTCAAGTGGTGATGCTGATGGAGCGTGGACGCTCAATGCGTGAGCGGTTGGGTGATGTGAGCTGGGGCGGGGATGCGAGCTCGCTCTTGCTGGTCGCTGCGCTCATGACCGGTGCTGTCGGCGCGGTGGTGGGTAGCCTTCGTGGCGGTGCATTGATCGGCGCAGGTGTGGGGATCGTCGTCGCCTTGCTGGCGTGGGCGGCTGCTGTCGCGTGGGCGCATCGACAGCAGCCACAAGTACCACCACGTCATCGGCTGCCGGAGCAGTAGACGCGAGCGCTGCGTCGATCTCTTCGGTCAGGATGGGCGACGCGTTGCAGTGAACGCCTTCTCGGGGTGGTAGTGCTGGCCGGTTTGGAGGCAGAAGTAGAGCTGGCCGAGCGTCCGGTTGAACCGCTGGCGTAGTGCGGCTGGGTGCCGGTCGCCGTGGTTGCGTCGGTGTCGGTACTGGCTGTGTGGGTGTTCATCGTCGGCCAGTGCGGCGAACGCCCAGGCCCAGCCTGCGGCGGCGAGTCGGTCGTTCTTGGCGCGGCGGTGGGTGATGGAGATGGTGCGGCCAGAGGCACGTGTGATGGGTGCGGACCCTGCGTAGGCCTTGACTGCTCGGGCGTCGGTGAAGCTGGTCCGGTCGTCGCCGAGTTCGGCCAGCATCCGGGCGCCGCTGTTGTCGGTCAGGCCGGGAAAGCTAGTGATGATGGCGTGGTCGAGGTGTTGCTGGAACCTTCGTCGCTCCTCGCCGGGCGGTGCCGGCGCCCGTGAGTCAGCCAGACTGGGGTGCCGACTGTCGGCGTACCAACCTCGAGTGTCCCACCAGGTTGTGAGCGTGGACGGAGACTTCAGGTTGACTGTAGGCGTGGACATGAATACAGAGCAGACGGCGAAGCGCGAGTTGTTTGATTGGCTCGACGCGCAGCGGACGCATGTTGTGGAACAGGTCATGGCGATGCCGGCTGAGGCTCGCCGTCGCTCTCAGGTCCCCTCAGGCTGGACACCCCGAGGTGTCATCAGGCATCTGACCCTGGACGTCGAGCGCGTGTGGTTTCGAGCCGTCATGGCTGGCGAGCAAGTGGATCTTCCCCAGGGGTACGACGGCTGGACCGCGCCCGACCTCCACAGCGACGAGGAGCTTCTCGAGCAGTACGCCAATGAGTGCAGCCTGGCCAAGGCGGCGGTCGCCGAGTTGCCGCTGGATGCGGAGCCGGTTTGGTGGTTCGAGGACAGCGGCGACCCGCCGTACTCCTCACTGCGAGAGGTCTTGTTGCACGTGATCGTCGAGACGGCTACTCATGCCGGACACCTCGACATCTGTCGTGAGCTGGTCGACGGCGGACAACGCCTCGTCCTCGACGAGCCAACGGCCTGAAGACATTCGCATGCCGCGATCCGTGCTTTCCGCCCTGGCAGACAAGCGTCGCGCGCATCACCCGACGCAGAACAGTCCTTCTCCTCGGCGGTGGTGCAACTCTCCCAGACGGCCAACGATCCCCGCGGACCGAATTCGGATCTCAGCAGCGGCTCAGGAGGTGCCGTTCTGTACCGGATAGTGGATGACGACCGCGCCGCCGGTGGCGTAGTTGGCGACGTCGGCGGATACCTGTTGGCCCTGTAGGGACGCCCTGGATGCGGCCATTGCCTCGGCGTCGGCGAACTCGGCTTCGAAGACTGCGAAGTACGGCGTTTGTCCCTGCGTCGCTGCCACGTCGAAGCTGTAGCGCCACGCGAGCAGGCCCGGCATGCGTGCGACCAGCGGCAGGTGGTTGCTGACGTAGTACTCGCGGAAGTGGTCGGGATCGGCGGGCTCGGAATACAAGACCATCAATTTGTGCATAGCAACCTCCGTTGAGCAGCGAGCGGGCACAACACCCCGAGGATCTCCGGCTGTCGCCGTACCGGCACCTTCGATGCCCAGCCGGTCGGACAACCCGGTCGTAGTCGCCTCACGAAACCCCTCCGAAGTGCTTCGGAAATAGAATCACTGAGGAGCACGATAGTGTGTCGGATATCGAAGCGGCAAGAGGGGACGGAACGACGGATGGCGGCACCCAGGCCGGGACAGGCAGTCCGAGGGTCGAGCACCGGCCGGCCACTGATGGCCGCCCTCGATCTGTTCGGCCGTAGATGGAACCTGCGAATCGTGTGGGAACTGCAAGACGGGCCGGTCGGGTTCCGTGCGTTGCGGGAGCGCTGCGACAACATGTCCTCCAGCGTGCTGCGGCAACGACTGACCGAGCTGCTCGACGCCGCTCTCGTCGAGCAGCATCCAGACTCCACCTACGCCCTCACCGACCTGGGCCACGGCGTCTACCGCGCGCTGCGCCCGCTCGGCCGATGGTCCGCTGACTGGGCCGCGGCCCTCGCCACCGCCGGTTCCGAAGACACCGCTAGCTCTGCATCGAGTATCGGTGAAGCACCACTCCGGGTGGAGCGAGATGGATGAGCTCGCGCACCGTCACAACTTGGTGCGGGCTAAGCCATTCCTGACCTGGTTTATGCAGCGCCCAGCCGCCTCCAAGCGTGACCGCGGCGTGCGTGTTGTTGCCGTGGGCGTCGCGCCACACCAGCACGGTTCCCGGCAGATCATCTCGACCTTCCGCCGTGCAGTAAGCCGCTAGCCAACCTTCGAAGACCCCCTCGTCGGCGCCCTGGACACCTGCCGCCGCCATCACGGTGGCGAAGCAGGATGTTGCACTTCCGCTGGCGAAGGAGCTTCCTCTGCTCCCTCTGGCGAAGGTTCCACTGAGTGTTCGGGCACGGGGAAGAATGGATGAGGCGGCGCGCCAGATCTCCTCCGGCACCGACATGCGCCGGCAGGGTAGCTGCCGCTCACTCACCACGCGCTTGAGGACGGCCTCGAGGTGAGGCTCAACCAGGGTCGGCCACCAGACGAACCGATGCCCGTCAGCCTGCTCGCGCAGCACCTGTGCATCGAGAATGTCCGCCCAATCGGTGATGGCGGGTACAGCTCCCCGCCCGTGCCTTGCCTGCGCTCGGACGAGCTCGGAACGCACATCGCGCGCGTGTGCATAGAACGGACCCTCCTCAAGCCAGACGACTTCCAGGTCCTTCGCGAGATTCCACACTTCGTAGGTGTCGCGAAGCTCGGGCGACAGGTCGTATGCGGGACTTGCAGGTGTGAGCCCGAGTTCGGCCGATTCGGCGGCCGTCAAGAAGAACGGCTGACTGGCCGGGGCCAGCCAACCGGCCCAGCGCAGAGCCAGTGACGTTTCGACCTCGATCGCCAACACGTCCATCGCCACACGGTACAAGCCGGGTCGACGTCAATACCGATGTGAGCTTCCAAACGAGCGGCCGATCATGTCGGTGAATCGGTTGCCGTCTGGATTGCGTTCTGGATGTTCGGGAGGCTTGTTGGGTGGGCTAGCTTCAGGGCTGGGAGTTCGGTGGGACGGAACCAGCGGAGATCGTCGTGCTCTTCGGGTTCGGCGTTGACCGGATCGCCGTGCCAGCGCGTGATGAGGAACGCGTGCAGCTCGAGGGTTGGGTCGCTGATCGTCATCGGGAAGGGAACGGGGTCTTGGACACGGACCCCAAGTTCTTCGAGACACTCCCGGGCTACGGCCTCGTGAGGTGACTCGCCCGGTTCGACGTGCCCACCGACGAGGTCCCAGCAGTCGGGATACCACCGACGCGACGGATGCCGATGCACCAGGAGCACGAGCCCGTCCCGCACCAGCGCAGCAACTGAAATCGCAATCGGCGCAACTATGCCGACACACTAGGCGCGAACCCACCTCATGCTGCGATAGCTGACGTGGGATTGTGGCTCGATGGCTCTGGTGTGTCGACGGTGTGGACGAGATGTTCGGGTTAGTGCTGAGCAGTTCGAGGTCTTCGAGCGGATGCATTACGTGTGCTTCCACTACGAGTTTGAGCATGACGACGCTGACGTCGATGAGGAATGCGGCGCCGGCGGGTGTCCGTCCGCGTCACTGATCGGGGGTCGTGACCGCGTGATTGCGACTGCGCGTGAACTCGCGATCGAGAGTGCGTCGGGTGAGCCGTGGGAGAACCCTCTGACTCACCAGTACCTGGAAGCCTTCGCCGCATGGCTGGCCGACTCCGACGGCTACTACGTGAACCAGGGACGAGTTCCGCCCGGCAACGGCTGGGAGATCGTCAACGATGCGTTGCAGGCGGCAACGATCTACGAATGACCACCCTGCCGCGGATCTGCGCCGCCAAACTGCCGCAGGTCACGTGATAGACCGCTGCCGTCGCGGTCAGCAGGCGTAGGTGTCAGGTTGGTGGAACACCTACCGTGGTTCTGTGAGCAAGATGCGGCGAAGGGCAGATTCGGCTACGCGGATCCAGAAGGCAGCGGACCAGGCGAGTAAGGCGACTACTGTTGGCGGCCAACTCCAGGCCTCAGATGCGGACGTCCTTCGCATTGCAGAGGCAATCGCGGCGCAGCGATCAGACCTAATGGACCGGCTGGCCCGGTGAGCGAGATTGTCGTTCTCACCACTGATTGGGTGGTGCTGATCAACGGACCCTTCGGCTGCAGAGTTCGCCAGCGAGGATTGTGGACATCGCCTTGAGTTCGCTCAGTTCGTCATCGACGCAGGTCACCGATACCCTCGTAGGGCTCGGGGCAGTAGCCCTTGGGAAGTGGACCCGGCAGCCTTCCGGACGGTTGGTGAGCCGGGTTTCGCGCGTTCAAGGCGAGGAGGATCCGCCAGCGATAACGAGCGCTGGGGCTATGCCTGTGTTGGGCCGTCGGGGTGGAGGCGTTTGTCTAGCCAGTGGGGGCGGCGGGGCCAGCGGTGGTCCCAGTCCCATTGCCAGGTTTTGTTGGCGTAGCCGACGGGGTCCAGTTCGATGCCTGGTTGACCGATTGATTCGCCGTGTTCGCGGAGGAGGGATTGCAGAAGGTCTGGGGCTAGTTCGTCGGTCAGTTCGAGTACGACGAGTTCTTTCTCCGTCGTCATTTTGATCACGCGACCTGTTTCGGTCAGGGCGGCGGTGTATTCGCCGTCATCGACATCGATTGCTTCCAGGTAGTCCTGTGCGTCGGTGATCGACGGGAACCTGGTCAGGTCGGCACCGGCGAAGACGAAGACAACTCGCGGAGCGGGAAGCACACCTCAGCATCGCGCAGGTGCGGCGATCGCGCACGCGACTTGCGTGTGCAGCACCTGTTCCGTGCGACAGTTTCCCGGTGGAGCTGATCCGGGTTGAGTTCGATGATCAGGAGCTCAGGTTTCTGCGGGCCGCGCTGCTTGACTGGGGTGGGCCGGCCGCGCCGACCGATGAGATCTCGGTGGCGATGGGCTTTACGAACGCTCGGTTGTTGGCGTCTGAGGCGTGGGCGCTGTGGAAGCGGATCGAGGCCGGTGAAGGGCTGAGCTTGGCGGACTGGCGCCGTACGTTGCTGGCGGTTGAGATCGTGTTTGTGAGTGACGTGGTCGGCTCTGGGTTGGACTGGAGGCTCACGTCGGGGGTGAGTGACGAGGAATCGATCGACATCCTCCGAAGGGTCCAACGGAAATTGCCTCGGTGGCGCAACTCGGCCCAGTTCGGCGTGGGTGATGACGGCGGGGTCATGATTTCCGATTCTGAGCGGCCTGAACTGATCTGAACCTGGCTGCGGTTGAGAATTCGGATCATGACTACATCCTTCCGAGCGGTTGAGTTGGTCGACATGACCGGTACCGCATTGAGTGCGTTGCTAGCCGACGACCGGGCAGCGGCAGAGGCCGAGCTGGGCTTCGCATTGGGCGACGAGTTCCTGACCGACAGGGCTAAATGGCTCTGGAGGTATCGCTTCGATCAGCTGACTCGGGATCCCAGCACCTTCGGGTGGCTCGTGAAGCTCGTCGTGGCCGACGGGACCGTGGTCGGGTACGCCGGTTTCCACGGTCCGCCGAACGAGGACGGCATGGTCGAGATCGGGTACACGGTCGATCCGCCGTACCGGCGTCAGGGCTACGCGAAGGCGATCGTGGCCGCGCTCCTCGAACGCGCGGCGGCCGAACCCGTCGTGCGGACCGTTCGAGCCACGATCAGTCCTACCAACGAGGCATCGCTGGCCACCATCGCCGGCTTCGGGTTCGTTGCGAACGGCGAACAATGGGACGACGAGGACGGCCTGGAGCTCATCTTCGACCGCCCCAGCCGCTGACGCGCAGGCGGCTACTTGCCGTTGGCGACGCCGTACAGAACTGCGTCGACGATGACGGGGACCTTGGTGGTGTCGCGGTTGTTGCCGCCTAACAGGAATCGGCCGTGGAGTGGGCCGACGATCAGTTCGAAGATCAGGCGGTGGTCGCTGCCTGGGGGTAGCTCGCCACGGTCGACCGCACGCGAGATCACGGTGGCGCAGCGGTCCAGGCGGGCGTCCCAGTAGTTGTCTCGCAGCTCGACCAGGGCCGCGTCGCGCGACCGGACCACGTCCATGAGGACGGCCCCGAAGGGTGAGCCGAGCAGGGCGGCGACGCCTTCGAAGAGTTCGATCAGATCGCTGCGGACGTGACCTGTGTCGGGCACCGGTACGACGGTGTCGGAGGTGTTGAGGATCGCGTCCCGGATCAGGGTTCCGCGGTCCTGCCAGCGGCGGTAGATCGAGGTGTGGTGCACACCCGAGCGCTCGGCGATTGCGGGAATGGTGGCGGCGTCGAGGCCGCCGTCGAGGAGGATCTTCGCGGTCGCTTCGAGAACCTGCTGACGGACCCGAGCGCTTCGTCCGCCGGGACGCTGGGTGGGTGCGCTCATACCGCCCAGTCTAACGCACAACCTCCTTGCGTTTGACAAACACTCCACTTACGCTCAGTGCTAAGGCGACGGGGATGTGCATTTACAAGACCGCCCGGGTGACCTCGAGCCGGCCAACCGACCGTGCACAGTCGAAGGAGCGGGACATGAATGGGACCAGGTCGATGAAGTGGACGATCGCGGCCGTTGCGCTGATCGTTGCTGCGCTGCAGTACGTGATCGCGGAGGCCGTGACGGCTTCGGGCTGGAAGAACCCGACGTACAGCTACAGCTACAACTTCATCAGCGACCTCGGGGTGCCGTCGTGTGGCGGCGAGGTTCAGGGTCGGACGATCTGTTCGCCGCTGCACACGGTCATGAACGCCGGCTTCGTCGTACAGGGTCTGCTGGTCATCCTGGCGGCGTTGCTGGTGTTCGGTCTGCGGCGGCGGACCTCCCTGGTTCTGGCCGTGGTCCATGGCGTCGGCATCGTTCTGGTGGGGTTGGTGCACGGTTCGCCCGAGTCGATCGCGGACGGGGCGATCCGGTGGCACGGGCTCGGTGCGGCGATGGCGATCCTCGGAGGCAACGCGCTGTGGATCGTCGTGGGCCGCGATGTCCTGCGCAGGCAGGGGAAGCGATGGCTGGGAATTGTCGGGATCGCGCTCGGTGCACTCGGACTCGTGTGTTTGCTGGTGCTGGCGACGTTCATGGTGAGTGGCAACGTGCCCGACAACGTCGCGGTGTTCGAGCGGGGCTCGGTGTACACGATCATGGCCGCGGAGTTCGTGGCGGGCTTGGCGCTTCTGGTCTCGCGTGGGCCGCGTAACCGGCGAGTCGAGACGCCGCCCGTCACCTCATCCGCGATCTGACCCGAATCCTTCGAGCTCGGCGATGCGACGTAGCACCTCGCCGGTGTCGACACGCTCCATGGTCGGGTCGAGTTCGTAGTAGACGGCGAGCACGTTCTGCGCGATTCGCCCGCGTTCGTCGAGCTGAGCGAACCGGCCGAGGCTGATGTCGCGCATGGCCTCCTCGGCCGTCATTCCCTTCTCGTAGCGCGCCTGTGCTTCTGCTTGCACCCAGAGCAGGTAGTCACGCACCTGATGGATGCCCGAGGCCTCGATGGCAGGACCATGGCCCGGTACGACGAGAGCCGGTTCCAGGGCGAGCATCCGGTCGCAGGCAGTGATCCAGTTCGAGACCGGGCCTGTCCAGCTGATCGGGGTGCCTCCGATGAACAGCAGGTCCCCGGCGTACAGGACGCGTTCGGACGGTACGAACACCACGCTGTCGCCGGCGGTGTGTGCCGGGCCAAGGCGAATCACCTGCACCTCGGTGCCCCCGACGTACAGGGTCAGTTCATCGTCGAAGGTCCGGGTGGCGACGGTGGGTGTCACGGCGGAGAAGTCGAACTGCGAAAAGAGATGCCGGGCGAACCGTCCGACCGGCCCGGGCTGGGCAAGCAGCCCCAGCGCGAAGTGCGGCCCGTTCGCCGGCATCTCCTCGGCGGTGGCCCGCGAAGCGATGATCTCGGCGTCGCCGACAAGTTCGTTGCCGAACCAGTGATCGCCGTTCGCGTGGGTGTTGACGACGGTTCGGATCGGGTTCGCATCGGTGATCGGGCGCAGCCCTTCGAGCATCTCCCGCGTCGTGACCAGATCGAACAAGGTGTCCACCAGCAGCGATTCACCAGCGCCGGTCACCAGGCCGGCGTTGCTCCAGCCCCACGAGCCGTCGGGTACGAGCCAGGCGTGGCAGTGTTCGGTGAGGCGGTGCAGGCCGTGTGTATAGGGAATGTCCATCGGTTGTGTTCCTTAGTCGTGGCTGAGATGGAACGGCGGCGCACCGCGATAGCTCGTGATTCCCGCGCCTTCGCGAGGAGCCCGCTTCGGTCCAACGGAATTGCGCAACACACCGACGCCCGAGGCTTCGAGCTCGACGACGTCTCCGGGCTGGATCCATCGGTCGAGTTCGAGGCCGCAGCCGGCGCCGACCGTGCCGACCGCGAGGAACTCGCCGGGGTACACGTCCTCGTCCAGTGACGCCCAGGCGAGCACTTCGGCGAAGGAGAACTGCCGTTCCTTGGACGTGCCTGTCGCCCACTCCTCGCCGTTGACCCGGGCGCTCATGGCAATCGACCACTCGTCGACCTCGTCCATCGTCAGGACACACGGACCCATCGAGGTGCAGAAGTCCTTGCCTTTGGAGGGGCCGATGGACAGGCTCATCTCGAAGAGCTGAATGTCGCGGGCGCTGACGTCGTTGAAGATCGTGATGCCGGCGATGCGTTTCTCGGCCTCGTACGGCGTGAGGTCACGTCCGCCGGCCGAGGTGAAGAAGCCGATCTCCAGTTCGAAGTCGAGTTGATTCGTGTACGACGGCCACAGCAACTTCTCGTCCGGGCCGATGACCGTTTCGACGTTGCACTTGTAGCAGATCGGCATCGCCGCGAACGCCGGCGGCAAGGTCAGCCCGGCGCCGCTCGCGTGCTTGGTATAGGTCAGGTAGTCCCGGATCCGGCGCGGGCGTGGAACTGGCGCGAGTAGGCGGACATCCTCGACCGCATGCACGACAGGGGCGCCGTCGTCGTTCATGAGGAGGTCGCCCTGTTGACGCCGGGCGCGCGCGAGGTCGCGCGCCCGGCGAGCGTGCTCGAGCCCGCGATCACCGCTCTGGAAGAACGCCACCATCTCGGTCGCGACCTCGGGCGCCCGCGCTCCGGCTGCCTGTCCCGAGCGCAACCGGTGCTCGGCCTGGAGCACGGGTCCCGGTTCGAGTACGGTCTCGCCGTCGAGAATCCCGAGCCTGGCCTCGCCCGCGGCCGGCCGAAATGTCACGAGTCGCATGTCGCGCCTGCCGTAACTCAGAAGGGCACACGGGCCGCGGCGGCCTGGCGCTTGGGTTCGGGATAGACCGAGTGCAGGTCGAGCGGCTTCGGTAGGGATGCCAGTTCGGTGACTATGCCTGGACGGTGGGGTTGCCAGCCGAGTTCGTTGATCGCCTTGTCGCTCGATGCGCGGCAGTTGGACCAGAAGTCCAGCTCGCCGGCCCGGCCGTTGATCTTGCGCATTGTCGGGAAGTCGACCAGTTCGAGCTCGCCGCCCAGGCCCGCGGCGGCACTCACAGCCTTCGCCACGTCGATCGCGCTCACGGTCTCGGTGGCCGCGATATAGAGCCCGTGCAGGTTGGGGGTCCGCAGGGCAATCGCATAGAGGTCGGCGAGGTCGTCGACATGCACGAACGTCGAGGCGTTGTCGTTCATCACCGCGTGGACCACGCCGTGCTTGCGGACCCGCTCGAACATGCGGGCGACCGGCCCGATGTAGCCGCCGCCCCGGCCGTAGACCTGCCCGGGCGCGATCAGGATCGTCCGGACGTCGGTCACCGCGGTGATCTTGCGTTGAATGTCGCCGAAGTGACTGTAGAAGTACGGCGGGGAAATCGGATCCGCCTCGGTGACGACCCGATCCGGAACCATGATGCCGGTGTCCAGCCAGATCCCCGTGCCGCCGTTGAACACGTACGGCTTGTCGGTACCCGCGAGCGCATCGAGGATCGCGTCCGTGGTGGCGACGGCCTGGGGAACGGTCTCCAGGGCTTGGGTGAGAAAGCCGCCGCCGGTGAGCTGAACGACGCCGTCGGCCGCCTTGGCCCCTTCGGTGATGATCTCGACGTCACCCAGTCCGCCGCGAACAGGTTCGATGCCTGCCGCGCGCAACTGGTCGGCCGAATCCTCGCTGCGAGCCAGACCGGTGAGGACGTGCCCGTCGGCCTGCAGCCGTGGGGGGGCCCCCGCGCC